>JAEUIK010000708.1 GCA_016793185.1 Planctomycetaceae bacterium
CCCGGCGGGATTCCCCGGACGGCGCTGATCGAAAAGACCATCTGCCGCAGCCGGACCGACAGGAGTTCCAGGCGGATCGCGTCGAAGAGCGTCCGCTGCGAGATCTTCATGTCGCTGATAATCTGGCGAAACTGCTCGGGAGTGACCTTCTTCAGCGTTCGGTCGCGGAGGAACTCGTTGATCGCTTCGTCGCTCACCGAGATGCCGACCTCTTCGGCCTTGCGGGCGATGATCAGCGTGCGGACGAACGACTCCTCGTCGATTTCGCGGCGGAGCTCGATGCCGTCGTTCGCGAGGCCGCTGAGGAGAATCTCAAAAATCTGCTGCGGCGGAATCGATTGCAGCTCGCGTTGCTGCATCAGGTTTCGCACCGCCAAAGTGATCGATTCGTAGAGGAAGCGGTGAGCCAGGCGGCGCGCCTCGATCATCCCGTACAGCTCACGCTCGCGGACCTCGCCCTTGCGGGTGGTGAAGACCACCGGGTCGCCGCGCTGCTGCCGATCCATCAGCGTGTTGGGGACCGAGGTGATGGCAAACGCGATCATCAACATGACGATGCCGCCGGCGATCAAAGCCTTTTGATACCGGCGGAAAATGTGCAGAGGACTTGCCATGAGTCGAGGCTCTTCTCCCGCGGGGTCTTCCCCCGGGGGAGGGGAAGATGGCTTGACAGCCAGGGGATTTGACGGTTAAGGGGTAGTGGCCTCGATCCCCGAGGCCAGACCGGCTGATTCTAAGAAATTGCCATCGAAACACAATCCCAACGGGGAGCGTACCAATAGCTTGCGTTCACGCGGGTGCGACCGGCTGGCGAGCGGTTCGCCCTGGTCCAGAGGATGGTCGCACGGCTTACGACGGTCGCGGCGACTTTCCGCAGTGCGTCGCGCCGCACCGGTCGTCCCGACGCGGATCTTGCAATTCAGGAACCGGCCCGGAGCAGGCTGATAGATAGGGACAACCCCCGCATGACCCCCAATTCGCGCGAGTCCAAAAATACGGATGGCTAAACGAACTGCTACCGGCGAAAAGGCTTTGGTGATCGTGGAGTCGCCCGCCAAGGCGCGCACGATCGGCAAGTTCCTCGGGGATGGCTACATCCTGGAAGCCAGCATCGGCCACGTGCGCGATCTGCCCGAGGGGGCCAAGCAGATTCCCGCCCAATACAAGAACGAGGATTGGGCCTACCTCGGGGTCAACGTCAACGATAAGTTCGAGCCGGTTTATATCATCCCGCCCGGGAAAACCGAGCAGGTCCGCAAGCTCCGCGGGCTGGTGAAGCAAGCCTCGCGGCTCTACCTGGCGACGGACGAAGACCGCGAGGGAGAAGCCATCAGTTGGCACCTGCGCGAGCTGCTCAAACCCACCGTCCCGGTCCATCGGCTTGTCTTCCACGAGATCACCGAAGAGGCGATCCAAGAAGCACTCCGGACGCCGCGCGAAATCGACGATCACCTGGTCCGGGCGCAGGAGACGCGCCGCATTCTCGACCGTTTGTACGGCTATGAGGTCTCCCCCCTCTTGTGGCGTAAAGTCCGCCCCAAGCTGTCGGCAGGGCGAGTGCAAAGCGTGGCCGTGCGCCTCATCGTCGACCGCGAGCGCGAGCGCATCGCCTTCGTCTCGGCGACCTATTGGGACTTGCTCGGAACGTTTGCCACGGGAGCTGATGAGGCATTCCAGGCCCGGCTCGTCTCGGTGGATGGGCAAAAAATCCCCAGCACCAAGGATTTCGATCCGGCCACCGGCGCCATGAAGGAGCGGGGTCTCCTTCTTCTCGACGAGCGGCAGGCGGACGACCTGGCCGCCCGGCTGCGGCAGGCCGACTACCGCGTCGCCTCGCTCGACGACAAACCGTACACCTCGAAGCCCTATCCGCCGTTCACGACCAGTACGCTGCAGCAAGAGGCCAGCCGTAAGTTGCGGTTTGCCGCGCGGCGAACCATGCAGGTGGCCCAGAGCCTGTACGAAAACGGCCACATCACCTACATGCGCACCGACTCGACGAATCTCGCGTCGGTGGCCGTCGAGGCCGCGCGCGAGCTGGTGGCGTCGCAGTACGGGCGCGAGTTCCTCCCCGAGAGCCCGCGGGTTTACCAGACGAAAGTCAAGAATG
>JAEUIK010000030.1 GCA_016793185.1 Planctomycetaceae bacterium
CGCTAATCGACGACCTGCTGCAGTTCACGGCGGCCTCGACGCCGCGCTTCGAGCGCGTGCGCGTCCGGCAAGTGATCGACCAGGTGCTCGCCGCAAGCGCCCCCCAGATGATCTCGCAAGGAATCGTCGCCGCGGTTGACGTGCCCGCCGGGCAAACCCTGTTGGCCGACCGCGAAATGTTCGGCCGCAGCATCGCCAACCTGGTGCGGAACGCGCTGGACGCCATGCCCACGGGGGGCGAACTTGTGTTCACCTCCTACGACGGTCCCGGGGGCTTCGAACTGGAAGTCGCCGACAGCGGTCCCGGTCTGGATCCGGAAACGCGCCGCCACCTCTTTGAACCCTTTTATTCGACCAAGCCCGAGAGCGCCGGCCTGGGACTGGCGGTGGTGGCCCAGATCGTGGCCGCACACGGCGGGCAGGTGACCGTGCAGAACTGTCCCGAAGGCGGCGCGGCATTCACGCTCCGCTTTCCGCGCCAGGCGCTGGAGGCGGCCGCATGAGGGGCACCCCGCGGACGCCTCCGATCTTGCTGGGGCAGAGCCGCGCGATTCAGGAACTGCGCCAAAAAATTCGCCAGGTCGCGCCGACCTCAGAGTCGGTCCTGATCGTCGGCGAAAACGGGACCGGCAAGGACCTGGTCGCCCGCGCGTTGCATGCCGCGAGCCGGCGCCAGGAGTATCCCCTCGTGCGCGTCCCCTGCGCGGCATTGGACCCCGCCGCGATGGAAGCGGAGATCTTCGGGCAAGGCGATCCAGCGACCGGGATGCCGGTGCGCGTCGGACGCATCGAGCGAGCCGATCGGGGAACCCTGTTGCTCGACGAAGTGACCCATCTGCCCCCCGCGTTGCAGGCGAAACTGCGGCGCGTGCTCGATGAGCGTTCGTTGGATCGTCCTGGGTTCGCGGGGGCGATTCCGGTGGATCTGCGCGTCTTGTCGTTGCTGCAGCGGTCTCCCAGCGAAGAGGTAGCCGCCGGTCGCTTGCGGCAAGAGCTGTATTATCGCCTGGCGGTGGTGCCGATTGAGATTCCACCCCTCCGGCAGCGGCGCGAAGACATTCCCGACTTGTGCGCGCATTTTCTCCAGCTCGTCGCGGAGCGCCTGCACTGTGCCCCCTGCGTTTTCGCGCGGGAAGCCTTGGACCTGCTGGCTCGGTACGACTGGCCGGGAAATGTTCGCGAGCTGGAGAACCTGGTGACACGGGCCACGGTGTTGCACGCCGGCGAGCGCGTGACGGTTGCGGCAGTCGCGGACTGGCTCGAAGTGCCCCTCGCGGCGCCCGGAGGCGATGCGGCCGAGCGCCTGTCAGCGGTCGAGCGGCGTCACATCGAGGCGACGCTCGAGCGTTTTCAGGGCCACCGCGCGCGCACCGCGCAAGCCTTGGGCATCGGCGTGCGGACGTTGTCTGCCAAGCTGAAGGAATACGGGACGCAGCCGGCAGCCGGCGCCGTGCCGTCGGCGCACGTTGCGTTTTGAGTTCGCCGCCGCGGTGGCCGGGCGACTGGCCCAGGCCGGAGTGCGGCGACAAGGATCACGTGGAAATGAACCCGATCAACTCCATCTCGAGTGTGAGTGGTCTGCAACCCCTGGCAGCCGCGGCGCCGCGGCCGGTCGAACCGGCCGGCGGGCCGTCGTTCCAGGAGTTTCTGGCCGAGTCGATCCGCCGGCTGGAGGCGACCGAGGCTTCCGCGCGAACCGCGCCTCTGGCAACCGCGGGACGGGCCGATCCGCAATCCTGGCTGGCCGCCGAGCGCGCGGCGCAAGGCTTGCGCCTGGCCGAACAACTGGGACAGCGCGTCGCGGCTACCATCGACGAACTGAAGGAGATCCGCGTCTGACCGCGCGCCAGGATCGGCGGCGGAGCAAGAACCGAAACGATGCGCGGCGCGACCGACTCCCTGCCCGGGGGAACGCGCGGTCAGCCCAGGTAACCGAGAGGGAGTGTGGTCGGCATGGATGTCTTGAACCGGATGGGGCTGCAGCTCGCAGCGCTGTGGCGGGCGATGACGCCCAGCTCGCGGCTGTCGTCGGCCGCGGTGCTGGCGGCGGTGGTCGGCGGACTGGCATACCTTGCTCACTGGCAGTCGTCCAGCACGCAGACCTACCTGCTCGGCGGTCACACCTTCTCAATTGCCGAAGTCCACGCCGTGTCGGCCGCATTCGGTAAAGCCGGGCTGAAGAACTTCGAGATCGAGGGAGGGCAGATCAAGATTCCCTCCGACCAACTCGACATCTACCTGGCGGCGATGGCCGACGCCAATGTGCTCCCCGCCGACTTCGGCGATTACCTGGTCAAGACAATCCGCGAGCAAAGTCCCTGGCAAGGTCCTCACCTGCAGGAGCAGGCGATCCGGGCGGCGCGCGAACGCGTGCTCGGCAATGCGATCAGCAAGATGCAGGGGATCGATTCCGCGCAGGTCTTCATCAGCGTGCTCGACAAACCGAGCTTTCGCGGCGAGCGGTTGATCACCGCCTCGGTCGACGTAAGGACGCTGCCCGACCGTCCGCTCGAGCTGCGCCAGGTGCGGGCGATCCGCAGCCTGGTCGCTGGCGGCACCGCGGGCCTCAAGCGCGAACAAATCACCGTGATCGACTCCAACGCGGGACGCGATTTTGCTGGCGATGACGCCGACACCGCGCCGGGCGACGACGATGCTTACCTCGCACGGCAAGAGGCGTACGAGCAGCGGTTCGAGGAGGCCATCCGCCGGCTCCTGACCAACGTGCCGGAGGCGACCGTGAGCGTGCACGTCGAACTGGCACAGCGGGGAGCTATCCCGCCGACGCGTTCGCCCGCGCCGGCGCTCGAGGCCGCCTCGGCACCTTCCCCCGCCGCGCTGCAAGGGGCGGCCAATTCGCGTGCGAAACTGGGAGTCTTACCAGCGGCCGCCACCGCGCCGCAGTCGGTTAAAGTTGCCACTGGGAGCGAGAATCCGGTCGAGCCCGCCGCGCCGGTCGACGGCCAATGGGTGCCGGGGCGCGTGACGGCGGCGATTACGATTCCGGGCAGATACTTCGAGCAGCTGGTGCGCAAGAACCATCCGCGCGCAGTTGACGCCGCCGGCGAGATCGACCCTGTTGCGCTGACGGCGCTCCGCGACGAAGTGTGCCAGAAAATCCAGCGCCATGTGTTGACCGTCATCCCGCACGACGCGCAGGTCGATCCCAGCGAGCTGGTTTCGGTGACCAGCTTCGATCAGGTTGCGGCCCGCGCGCCGCAGACCGTACTGCCGGCCGCGGCCCCCCGAGAGTGGTGGCGCGAGCAGGAGGTGGTGCTTGGCTTGATCACCGTCGGAGCATTCGTGCTGGCGGTGTTTTGGTCACGCCTGCGGGCACCGGTCAAGCAGCAGCGGTCGGACCGGCAGAGGCGTCTCGACGATGCCGAGCCCGCGCCGCTAACCGGCCCGCACAGCGCGGCAGGCCCTGCCAGCCGCCGGGCCTCCTCGTCGGCGGCCGCTCTCCGCGAGGAACTGGCGCAATCGGTGCGCGACAACCCCGATGCGGCGGCCGACATTCTGCGCAGTTGGATCGGCAACGCGAGCTCATGAGGCGACCGCAATGAGTGATTCGAAGGAGCTGCGCAAGGCGGCTATCCTGCTGGCGACGCTCGATCCCCACACCGCCGACGAACTGCTCCGGCAAATGGACGACCGGCAATGCGAGCAGCTGCGCCGCGCGCTGGCGCAGTTGGGTGAAGTCGACGTGATCGAACAGGTCGAGGTGGCAGCCGAGTTCCTCGAGCACGGTCCGCAAAGCTGGATCTCCACCGACGGCGGCGTCGAGTTCGCCGCAGGGCTGGCCGAGGAGTTTTGCGAGCCGGACGCATCCACCGGCGCCCACGGCTCGCCACCCGGCGGCACGGACCCCGTCGGCTGGCCCTTTCTGGAGGGACTTTCGATCCCGGCCTTGGGCGCGTTGCTGGAGGAAGAACACCCGCAAACGATCGCGGTCATCGTGTCGCTCTTGCCGGCCGAGCGCGCGGCGGCGACGATTGCGCAGCTCCCGGGCGCGTTGCAAGGAGATGTCGTCCGCCGGTTGGTCGAACTCGACAGGGCCGAGCCCGAGGTCGCTCGGGAGATTGTCACCGGATTAGAACGGCGCCACCGGCAGCGCCACGACCAAGATGCCCGGCGCCACGCCCGGCTGACCGCCGTGCAGCAGATCCTGGAGGCCGCCGACGGACCGACGGGGCGCCAGATTCGCGGCCACCTGGCCCAGCACGCGACTGCCGTCGCCTACTCGCTCGGGCAGACCGAACTGGCCTTCGGCGATCTGTGGGGCTGGGACGACGCCACGCTGTGGAAACTGCTGGCGGCGGCCGAACCCGAGTGGGTTCTGCTCGCGGTCGCCGGCGCCGAAACGCGGTTCGCCGAGCGCATCGTACAACTGCTGCCCGGGGACGAGCAGTCCGACTTCCGCCAGGCGCTGGCCGAGCTCGGGCCGACGCGCCTCAGCGACATTGAGGAGGCGCAACGGCGAATCGCCGACCTCGCGTGCCAGATTGCCTTCGCCGACGAGCTGCCGCTGCCAGGCAGCCTCACGAGCGTGCACGATCCAGCGAATCCTTCCCCCGCGAGCCCCACGGCGGTGGGCCGCGCCTCGTGCGGTCCACACGGCGAGTAGCCCAGGCGTTCCTGATCCGTCACCCCGAGCACCCGTAGCCATGCGATCGCACCTTCCCACCTCGACGGTCATCAAGGCTGGACGCAGTTCCCCGGCGGCGGCGGTCCCGTTCAACCTCGAAGACGTCGCGCGGCAGGCCCAGGAGTACCTCGAAACCGTTCGCGCGGAGGGAGCGCAGATCATTGCCGAGGCCCAGCGCGAGGCCGAGGCGATTCGCCAGCATGCCGAGCGGCAAGGGCGCGGCGAGGCCTGGGCCGCGATGGATCAATCGGTAGCCCGCCAGGTCGCGGCGCAAATGCAAACTGCGCTGCCGGCAGTGCGCGACGCCGTGGAGGGCATCCAGCAGGCCCAGCTCGCCTGTCGCAGCGAGTGGGAACGGCGTCTGATCCACCTGGCTGCCGCGATGGCGCAGCGGATCATTCGCCGCGAGCTGCGGCACGACCCCGAGATCACGCTGGCCTGGGTCCGCGAGGCCGTGGAACTGGCGGCCGGCAGCCCCCAGCTACGCGTCGAGCTGCATCCCGACGATTTCGCCGAGCTCAAAGACCAGATTCCGGCGCTGGTCGCCGAGTGCGGTCCGGCGGGCCAGGCCGAAGTCGTGGCCTCGCGCCACGTTTCGCGCGGAGGGTGTCGCATCGAGACGCGCTTCGGCAGCATCGACCAGCAGATCGAGACCCAACTCGCGCGTCTCGAAGAGGAGTTGAACTAACGCCATGCTCGAGCTCGAGGACCAACTTGCCGCGATGATGCCGACGGGCCTGACGGGGAGCGTCGTGCGGACGGCGGGCACCACGGCCGCGGTGGCCGACTTCCCCGCGCCGGTCGGAGCCGTCGTCGAAATCGCCCGCCAGAATGGCGATTTGGTCCGCGGCGAAGTCGTGGGCTTTCGCGACGACCTGACCATCGTTTATCCGCTGGGAGACCTGACCGGAGTCCGCCGCGGCAGTCGCGTGCGCCTGGTGCGCACGCTCCCCTGGCTGCGCGTGGGACCCGAGCTCCTGGGGCGCGTGATTGACGCCCAGGGGAAGGCCCTCGACGGCCGTCCGCAGCCGGTGCTGGCGGAACGCGCCGCCCTGGATCGCGCGCCGCCGCCGGCCACCGAGCGGCCGCGGATCAACGCGCCCCTTGCGACCGGCATTCGCGCTCTCGATGCCATGCTGACCTGCGGGCGGGGACAGCGAATGGGTATTTTCGCCGGCTCGGGCGTCGGCAAGAGCGTGACGCTGGGGATGATGGCCCGCTATACCTCGGCCGACGTCTGCGTCGTGTCGCTCATCGGCGAGCGGGGACGCGAAGTCAACGACTTTCTCGAAAAGGATCTGGGCCCCGCGGGGCTCGCCAAGAGCGTGGTCGTGGTCGCCACCAGCGACGAGCCCGCCGTGCTCCGGCTGCGCTCGGCCTTCACGGCCACCGCCATCGCCGAGTACTTTCGCGATCGGGGCCAGGACGTGCTGCTGGTGATGGATTCCATCACGCGCTTCGCCCAGGCCCAGCGCGAGATCGGGCTGGCGGCGGGCGAGCCCCCCACGACGCGCGGCTATCCCCCCTCGGTGTTTGCGCTGCTGCCGAAACTCGTCGAACGCGCGGGGCGCACCCGGGCTGGCAGCATCACCGCCTTCTACTCAGTGCTGGTCGAAGCGGACGATCCGAACGAGCCGATCGGCGATGCCTTGCGAGGATTGCTCGACGGGCATACCTGGCTCTCGCGCAAGCTCGCCGCGCGCGGGCACTACCCCGCGATCGACCTGCTGGGAAGCGTCAGCCGGCTGATGCCCGATCTGACTGACCGCGAGCACCAGTCGGCCGCCATTCGTCTGCGGGAGCTGCTTAGCGTGTATCGTGACCATGAGGACCTGATCGCGATCGGCGCCTACCGGCGCGGCAGCAACCCGCTGCTCGACCGCGCAATCGCGATGCAAGAACCGATTCAGCGCTTCCTCCAGCAGGCGATCGAGGAGGGATCGGACTTCACCGCCGCTCGACAGGCCCTGTTGGAGCTGGTGCAGCGAGCCGGATAGTCCGGCCGCTCCGTTCGTGATGGGCATCGATTCCCCGCGGCACACCACGGCAACCTCACATGGCCGGGCACACTTTTCGATTGGCAAGCCTGCTGCGGCTGCGCGAGGCGCGGCGCGATGATTGCCGCCTGGCGCTGGCCGCGGCGCTGCGCGCCGACGAGCGCCTCGAGTCGCACCTCGCCGAAACGAACCTCGAGCTCGCGCAGCTGCGCACCGCCGGACAACAAGCACTCCAGCCCGGGGTGCTGAACCTCGATCAACTGTGCGACCAACAGCGGGACGCGGCCTCGGCCCGGGCTCGGCACTCCGAACTGGAACGCCAGCGCAGCGCGCTGGCGCTCGAGATCGACCAGCTGCGCGCGGCCCTGGTTGAGGCGGATACCGAAGTGCGAGCTTTGGAGAAACTGCGCGAAGCGGGCGAGGCCCGGCACGCGGCCGAACTCGAACGCGCCGCAGCCCTCGACCTGGACGAGGCCGCCCTCCGACAAGTGCGGAGTTCGGCGACCTGACTGAGCGGCCGCCGCCTGCGAAGCGACTGCCGGCTTCAATAGCCCCGCTCTCGCAGCGCGGCAAATTCGCAGTGCCGTCCGGCGCGCCGTTATTTCCCCCGTCCGGGCCCAAAGCCCCCACCTTGTCACGCGCTTGGCGAGTGCTGGCGCGCACGATTCAGAGTGACGCCCGTCGGCAACCGTCCGGTTGGACTTGATTGAAAAAGGGCTTTTGAGGAAAGTACGCCGCGCTTGGCACGGCATCTCTCCAAGCGGCCCATTCCGGCATCCATCCGATCGCAACGCACCCACGTGAACTGCTGGCAATCGCCAACCGACGGCGGTTCAACGCGCGGCGCGCAGAGTATCAAGAATCGATCCCAGGTCGCGCCACCGAAGCCGGCGCTGTAAAGGAAACCGCACCCGGATGTCCGAGCAACCCCGCGAGAACTCAGGCCCGGCGAGTGAGCGGACGTTGCGCCAGGCTGCGCGCCCGGTGCTGGCCCGCGATGAGCTCGAAGCCTTGCTCGGACCGGGTGCCGGCGCAGATAACCTCGAACCCAACGCGAGTGCGTTGCGGCGAACGGAAGAGGCCTTGGCCGGCCTGCGACAGCCGACGGACGAGGAGGCCGGCGAAATCCGTTTGCGAGGATTTCGGCTCCCCGAGCTCGCCCGCGAGGTGGCAGGCAACGAGGCGCAGCGAGGCGAGTTGCGGTCCGACCAGCAGCACGGTCTGCGGATCGAGTTGGGACGCACGTACCTGCCGCTCGACGACGTGCGGCGGCTGCGCCACGGCTCGGTGGTAACTTTCGATGGCGGCGCCGACGACCCCGTGGCGATCTGTGTCAACGACCGGGTGGTGGCGCTGGGTGAGTTGATGGTGATGCAGGGGAAGTTCTGCGTCCGAGTTCTCGAAGTCGTCGGCTCGGCGCTGGCCAAGGCTGGCTAGGCGCGACGCAGTCGATCGGCGTACCGCACGGTTCTGAACTGGAGAGGAACGAGCACGGATGTCTCGAATCCCCGCAACACTGATCGTCCTGGTGGTTCTGGGCGCAAGTCGCGCAGCCGGGCAGACCGACGAGCCGCATGACGCGGTCGAGCCCGCAGCGCGTCGCCCTGCCGGACGACGCTTGCTCGACGAAGCCGCCCGCGAACGCCAGCGCGGCCGGGCCGCGCCGGCGGCCGAAGATCCGCTGTTGGCGCCCGTGCCAAATCCGATGAGGCCGTTGGAGAGGCTTCCCGATGCCGAGCCGGCGGCGCCGCCGGC
>JAEUIK010000064.1 GCA_016793185.1 Planctomycetaceae bacterium
AGGCCGATCACATTCCGCTGCGGCAGGCGATTACGGCGGTGATTCGCGAGACGGATTATCGAGTGCTACTCTGTCCGGAGGACCAGACGCAGATGGCCCTGGGAAAGTCGATTCTCTACGAGCGCTTGCCCGACGACGTGCGGGCGCGAGTCGTCTGGCGACCGGACTACTGGCTGACGGGCGAAGCGCGCAGCACCTACTTGCGCAGCGCGGGCCTGTTTGGGCACGAAATGCACAGTCCCATTATGTGCATCGGGGCCGGCGTGCCGGCCATTGTCTGCCGCTGGGAGGAGCAGACCAGCAAGGGGTTCATGTGGAAGGATATTGGGTTGGGGGATTGGCTCTTCGACATGGATCGCCCGGAGGAGGTCGAGCGGATCGTGTCGACGGTCGTGAGCCTGGTCCAGGATCCCGCGGCCGCGGCCGCAAAAGCCCAGCAGGCGCGGCAGTTCGTCGAGCGCCGGCAGCGCGAGACCATGGGCGTGCTGCGCATGGAATTGGGGTTGGGCTGATGCCGCGCGGTCGACCGCTATGCTGGGAATCGCCACGCGGTCTGGCGCGCGTGCGCCGCCTGCTGCTCGGGGCGCTCCTGGCCTGGCAAGCGGCTGCAATCGCGGCCGCCGCCGATCCGCCCAACGACGCCACGCGCGCGGTGCTGGAAACGCCGGGGCTCGTGGCGTTCTGGACGTTCGGCGAGGAAGCGGGCCAGCCGCGCCGGTCCCACGGCACGCGCCAGCTCCATCCGTTGGCCGAAGTGAACGGCCCCATCCCGCGCATCGCCGGGGGGCCCTACTCGGGCTGGGCCGCCGAGTTGAACGGCAAACAGTTCTTCAGCATCCCGTATGCGCAGACCGGCGATCTGAACATCTGCGGGCCGGAGGCCCAGGTCAGCCTGTTTGCCGTCGTGCGAATCGTCGATCTCGAAGTCAGCCGGACGATCGCCGGCATGTGGAGCGAAGGGGCTGGCGCGCACGACGACTCGGGCACGCGTCAGTATGCCCTGCTGATGAACATGCCGACCTACGGCGGGCGAAATCGACTCACCCCACATATCTCCAGCGAAGGAGGGGTGACGCGCCGCGCCGATGGAACCCGGTTTCCCTGGTGCGTCGATTATGCCGTCACGCAGCGCGAAGTGCCGACCGAGCGGTGGTGCACGCTGGCCTTCACCTACGACGGCCAGTACATCCGCGCCTACATCGATGGCGTGCTCGATGTTCGCCAGCTCGATCCGCGGGCCGATCGGCGCACGGATCCCTACTTCGCACAGGGGGGACCCGCCGGCACCGATCGAGGCATGAATCCCTATTTCCACGGCCGCGGGATCTATTGCTTTCGCGAGCGCGATCGCGCCGCAAAGCCGCGCGGCGGATCCGATTTCGTCGTCGGCGCCCGCTACGCCCTGGGATCGACTCGCCAGGCGACGAAAGGTCGCTTTGCCGGGCTGGCGGTCTTTGCCCGAGCCTTGTCGGACGCAGAGATTCGCCAGCTGCATCAACTGGCCGATGTGGGGCGGCTCCCCTAGCAGTCCGTTGAAGTATTCGGCGGACTGCTTGATCGCCAGGATGCGATCCCAAAATGGCGACGCAAGTCGCTATTTTGCGAACCGTGCGGAGCTTTGCTTCGCACTTGGTGAGGTTGAAATGTGCCACGAGGGCATATTTCAACAGACTGCTAGGGTTCAGTGACGCGCTGTCCCTCGTCCTGGTTTCGCCGCGCGAAATGCCAGCCCCTGGTCGCGCAATGCTGCGCGCAGCGCGACCACCGCGCGCGGACCGATGCCATGAAGCTCTGCGAGTTCGCTTTCGGAGATCCTGACGAGCTGCTCGAGACGCGCGAAGCCGGCCGCCTGGAGAGCTCTCAAGGCCGGCCGCGACAGGCCGGGAGGGAACCGATCGCGAATCGCGTCGGTGCCCATGCTGGCGGCTCGTCGCGCTGTGGGATCGCGCGTGAGCAGGCAGCGGGCATCGGCTTTCTTCGCGGTGCCTCGTGCTTTCCTGGCCATTTGCGTGCCTCCGAGTTCACGGCCGACTCGCACCGCGGCCGTCTGGTTAGGCTGACGATGCGTCCAGCAGGAACGCGTCACTCATGCACCGCGTCGATCGCCAGGTGCTCGGCCCCTTTGGGGTCGCGGCGGGCTGCCTGGGGGCCGGCTTCGTCCTGCACGGCGGCCGCGATGTGTCCGGCGTACTGCTTGATGCTGTGGTCGGTCAGCAGGTCGAGGCGCAATTGCCAGAGGCCGCCGATCAGCCCGCGCCAGCGATCGCGGCTGCGGAGGAGGCCCGTCAGCTTGCGAATGCGGCCGCGGCGATCGAGATAGACTTCGCGCCCGCAATGGCGATAGCCCATCCAGACGGGCGGGACGCGCGTCACGACGTCGTTGTTGTGAACCCAGCGATAGTGCGTGATTTCGGCGTGCCGGACGTAACGCTTGCAGCCGACGCGCGGCGAGCCGAACGTATGCAGCTCTTGCAGGCTGGCGGTCAGGGCCGAGGCCTTGCAGCGGTAGGCGCAGATCGTCGCCATCGCGCCTCCCAGCGAGTGGCCGCAAAACCAGACCGGCTGCTCGAGGCCGCGCACCGCCTCTTCGAGCACGGGCCAGAGGTCGTCCACCTCGCGATTGAATCCGCTATGGACTTTGCCCAACGAGCCGACCACCGCCAGCACCGCATTGGCGTCGGCCTGGATGTCGTTCCACTCGGTGGGTTCGGTGCCGCGGCAGGCGAGGACGACGTCGTGCTCGTTGCGAAAGCGGTAGGCTTGCGAGCCGTCGTGGTCGAAGAGTTTGGCTTCGGTGAAACCGATCGCGACCGCCGCCCGTTGCGCCTCGGCCTCGTCGTTGTAGGCGATCATTGCCAGTTCGGCCATCGCCAGGGCGCGGCGCAGAAACGACAACGAGTGCAGCGGCGCCCGCACATCCGAGTACAGGACCAGCGGCTCTTCGCCCGCGTCGTGGATGATTTTGGGGAGCGGTTGCGTGCCAGGGGCGTGCTGCGGGGAGCGGCCGCCGGCTGGCGGGACGCGATCCTGCGTCTGAGAGGGGTGGGCGAAGTCGCTCATGGCCGCTGGCTCCTCACGTGACCCCGGGATCCGGTTGTAGCGGGGGAGACCAGGATGGTCCGCCTCCCGGACCCGCCAACCGGGATTATAGGAGGCCGACTCGAGCGCTTGCCAGCGGTGGCAGCTCAGGCCGCGCGGAGGGGTCGCCGGTAGTCGACCCCGTGAAGAGCGAGTGCTGGCGAAGCGACGGATTCTCGCCTAGGCTTGAGGAAAGAGCCGGCGCATGGCGTGCCGCCGCACTCGCGGGGGGATGCTCATCCGCGCGCCGGCTCGGCAATTCCGGGCTTCTGTCTGCCGAATTCAGCAACCTGTTCAGCCGAACGCCGCGGTGACCGATCGGCAATCGGCGCGCCGGAGAGGTCTACTTCGTGGCCATCGAAGAAGTCGAGTCGCTCGCGCATCCCACTCGTTTCGAACTGCATCCGACTCGCGCCGAGTTGCGCGCCGAGGGAAAGAGCCTGCGTGAGAAGTGTCCGCGCAAGTCGCAGGGAGTCTGGCAGCCGGTCGCCAGCCGCGCCGACCCGCTGGCCTTGCTGGAGGAATCCAACCGCGGGCGGGTGCCGCAGTTGTTGCCCATTCGCTATGGCCGGATGCTCAAGTCGCCGTTCGCCTGGTATCGCGGCACGGCGCTGAACATGGCTGCCGACCTGGCGACTCTGCCAACGACGGGGCTGCACGTGCAAGCCTG
>JAEUIK010000092.1 GCA_016793185.1 Planctomycetaceae bacterium
GGAGTGGGGCAAGACTCCGTCGAGAGCATTTTGCCGCGCGGGATCACGGCCGGTTTGCTCGATCAGACGGGAGCCACCCGGGCGAATTTCCGCTGCCGCGTCCACCTGGGACTGGGGCGCGACCGCGTGCTGGCCGCCGCCGATCCCTTCGCGGCCGACACCTGGCGCACCGTTTACGAGGCGACGATCTGGCGCGCGGCCGATGGCGAGATCCGCTTGCTCAAGCAGGAGTCGGCCTCCGACAGCGCGCCGAGTGCCGCACCGGCCGGCAACCCTGCGGAGTGGAGTCCTCCCCCGCTCGATGGTCAACCCGCTCGCCCCGCCGGCGATCTGCCTGCGAACCCAGCGCCCCCCGGGCCCGCCAGCGCCCCGCCGGCAAACCCCTCCTCGGGTCGCTCGGGCATGAATCGCACGCCGCTGACTTTTCCCCCTTCACGGTAGCGCCATGCGGACCTCCCTGCGGAACTACGTCACCACCAGTCTCGAAGCCTGCGGAGAAGGCTGGAACCGCTTCTGGTTCGCGCCCACCGATCCGATCGTGCTGGGGGCGGTCCGGATCGCTACCGGCCTGATGGCGCTGTACTGGCAATTGAGTCACACGCCTGACCTGGTCGAGTTCTTTGGACGGCAGGGAATCCTGCCGCTCGAGATGCTCGAGGTGTGGCGCGGCGACGCGTTGAACTTCAGCTACTTCGACGAAGCGCTCGGCGCCACGCCGTTGTACGCCTTGCACTTCGCTGGCACCTTCGTGCTGCTGCTGTTCACGCTCGGGATCTTCACCCGCTTCACGTCGATTGCAGCGCTGCTGGTGACGCTGTCTTATATCCATCGCGGGCCAATGCTCACCGCGCTGATGGAACCCATTCTGGCGTTGATTCAGTTCTATCTCTGCTTGGGACCAAGCGGGGCGGCACTTTCCATCGACGCCTGGCGCCAGCGCCGCAGCCTGCAGGCGCGGGGCCTGGCTGCAGCTCCTGGCGTCAGCAGCTGGGCCACGATCGCCATCCGCCTGCTGCAGGTTCACATCACCGCGGTTTATGCGATGATGGCGCTGGCCAAGATTGGCAGTCCGGCGTGGTGGAACGGCTCGGCCATCTGGTGGCTGGCGGTGCGTCCTGAATCGCCCGGCTTCTGGCTGGTTCCCAAGTTGGCTCCGCACCTGAACCTGATCGAAGCCTGGACGCACGCGATCGTGCTTTTCGAGCTGGGCTTTCCGCTGTTGGTCTGGAATCGCTACACCCGGCCGCTCGCGCTTGCGGTGAGCGTGCCGATGTGGCTGCTGCTGGCCCTGGCCACAGGCTTCTACACGTTCGCGTTCACGATGCTGATCGCCAACCTGGCGTTCGTCTCGCCGACGTTGCTGCGGGAATTGCTGGGGAGCAAGCTGGCGGCCGGAACCGCCGCGGCCCCCCAGGCAGGCAAGCGCGGGGCATCCCCCGCGGCAGCCCAATCGGCGACGTTCGCGCCGCTCCGTCGTGCGCGGCGCGCCACCTGAGAATCTGGCAGCCCTCCCGCCGGATTCGCGGCCCGAAGCAGACACGCCGCCCAATGCGGCTGCGAACCGACTGCCGGATCGCGGCGGAGAGATCCGCGGCCAGCGTGCCGATTCGGCTACCGCGCGGCGTGGGGTGCGTCCTCGAGACCGAGGCGCTTCATCTTCTTGTACAGCGTGGTGCGGTTGACCCCCAGTTGCTCGGCGGTCAGTTGCCGATTCCACTGGTTGCTCTCAAGCACCTCGAGGATGATCTGCCGCTCGGGGGCTTCGAGCGCCTGCTTGAGCGAGGCGGCACCTAAAGGGGCGACGGCGACCGGGGCCGCGTGCAGGATGTTGGCCGGCAGGTCGTCCAGGCGGATCAGGTCGGACTTTCCCAGGAGCACCGACCGTTCGACGATGTTCTGCAGTTCGCGAATATTGCCGGGCCAGCCGTAGCGGCGCATCGCCGAGAGGGCTTCCTCGGTGAACCCGCGCACACGTCGTCCCGACTCCTCGCACACGCGCTCGAGAAAGTGCTGTGCGAGCAGCCCGATGTCGGCCACGCGGTCGCGGAGCGCCGGCAGTTCAATGTTGATGACGTTGATGCGGTAGTAGAGGTCCTGCCGGAAGCGCCCGGCCGCGACCAATTGTTCCAGTTTCTCGTTGGTGGCCAACACGACCCGCGAGTCGACGCGGTAAGTCTTGCTGCCCCCCACCGGCTCGAACTCGAACTCCTGCAAGACGCGCAATAGTTTGACTTGCAGGCTGGGGCTGGCCGTGCCGATCTCGTCGAGGAAGATCGTCCCCCCGTCGGCCTGGAGGAACTTCCCCGGCCGATCGCCGGTCGACCCGGTGAACGACCCCGCCACGTGGCCGAAGAGCTCGCTTTCCAGCAGCGTTTCGGGCAGGGCGCCGCAGGCGACTTCGACGAACGGACCGGTCCGCCGCCCGCTCAGGCGGTGGATCGCCCGGGCGATCATCGACTTGCCGGTCCCGCTTTCGCCGGTGATCAGGATGGTGGTCTTGGTATCGGCCACGCTTTGGATGAGGTCAAAGACCTTCTGCATCCGGTGGTCGTGGCTGATGATATTGTCGAGGCCGAAGCGGAGATCGAGCTGGGCCTTGAGTTGTTCGTTCTCTTTCTCGACGCGGCGTTGGCTGAGGGCCCGCTCGATCGACATCTCGAGCTCATCGTCGATCAGCGGCTTGGTGAGGAAGTCGAAGGCGCCCGCACGAATCGCGTCCATCGCCGAGCCCACGGTGCCGTAGCCCGACATCAGGATGACGGCCGTGGCCGGCGTGGATTTCCGCGTGAAGTCGAGCAGATCGAGTCCGTCGCCGGCGGGATCACCGAGACGGACGTCCGAGATCACCAGGTCGTAAGTGTGCTTCCCCAAAGCGGCTTTCGCGCCCGCGAGATTCTCGGCGGTGTCGACCTTGTGTCCCAGCTCGACGAGCCAGGACGCCATGCTGTGGAGAATGTGTCGATCATCGTCGACGAGCAGAATCGATCCGGCGTTCATCGGTGGTCCTCGGCGGTTTCGCGCGTCCAGCGGGTGCGTGACGGCACAGGGATGCCGGGCTCGAACGTTTCGAGCCGCTCTGTGCCGCGTGGCCGGGGAGGGGGGCACGAGGGGGAATCGTCTCTGCGGGTCCGTCGTTAATCATCTACGTTGCCTGAGGGGAGAGGTCAACGCGATGCGAAGCGGCAACGTTGGGGATTCGCCGGTTGTGGAAGCTCACAATCCGCACCACCCCTGCAATCGATTCCCGGCCAGGTCCGTTCACAGGGGAGGGGCCGGCTGCCGACCGCGCAGGGCGCAGGTCCGTTGGTCCCCGCGCCGGAGCCAGCGGGGCGATAATTGTGCGGTTGATTTTTTGCCGATTCTCGATACCCTTCCAAGTGGGGGGCACGGGGGGCATCAGGTCATTCTCCAGTCCGATTAGTCTTATCCATGCCTCTTTGAGCGCCCCTGTCCGCCGCCGCACGCGACGAATGCAGGTTGTGATCGCGGGCGGCGACGACCCATCACCGTGCCCTGGCTTCGAGTGGCCAGGTAGCAATCGCACAGGCGCATCGAATTGCCGATCCGGCCTGCGGGTTCGCCGCGGCGGCCGGCCCGCGGCAGGCTTCAGGACTTCCGACTGCAACAGACCTCGAGACCGGGCGCCTCCCCGAGGGGCCAGTTAGCGCAAGTTCTCGACTGGGGCGAAATCGAGGAGTTTCATGAGTATCTCGGTGCTGATCGTCGACGACCACGAAGTCGTCCGCTTGGGCTTGCAGACGCAGTTGGCGGAGCCCGATATCGAAGTGGTCGGGCAGGCCCAGGATGCAAAAGCGGCTGTCGCGCTCGCGACGCAAGTCCGGCCGCAAATCGTGCTGCTCGACGTCCGCATGCCCGATACCGACGGCCTCGATCTGCTGGAAGAGTTGCGGACGATTGTCCCCGATTCGCGCGTGATCATTCTCTCGGCCTACGACAATCCCACGTATGTCGCTCGGGCGATCACGTTGGGGGCCAGCGATTACGTTCTGAAGGGATCGGGCAAAGCCGAACTCCTGGCGTCGATTCGCGCCGTCGCCAGCGGCGACCGGGCGCGGCAATCGGCCCTGGTGCGCCGCATCGAAGCGGTCCTGAAATCGACCAGTGAGGCCCCGGTTTCGGGGGCGGCACTCACCACGCGCGAGTCGCAAGTGCTGCGGCACCTGGCGCTCGGACTGAGCAACAAGGATATCGGGCGCTCGCTCAGTATCTCGATCGAGACCGTCAAAGAGCACGTCCAGAACGTGCTCCGCAAGATGGGCGTGATCGACCGCACGCAGGCGGCCGTCGAGGCCGTCCGGCAGGGAGTCGTCTGAGGCGGCGCAGGACGCGGCTCCGGCAAACCGCCCGGCACACAAGGGGATTGCCGATTATTTGGCGCGGGGATGCGCCCGCTCGTACACCGCCCGCAGCGTCGCCGTGCTGACGTGCGTGTAGATCTGCGTGGTCGCCAGGCTCTGGTGTCCCAGCAACTCCTGCACGCTGCGGATGTCGGCCCCGCGGTCGAGGAGGTGCGTGGCGAAGCTGTGCCGGAGCGTGTGCGGCGTGGTCCGCGTGTCGAGCCCCGTGAGCTTGAGGTACTTTTCCAGCAGCCGGCCCACGCTCCGCGTGGTCAGTCGTTTACCGAACCGATTGGTGAAGACAGGGGCCCGGTCGCCCGCCCCCGCCTGGGGGTGCAATTGACGTTTGCGGAGCCAGGCCTGGAGGGCCTTCGCGGCGTACGACCCGAGCGGCGCCAGGCGCTCGCGCCGACCCTTGCCGCGGACGTGGAGCAGATCCTGGGCGAAGTCGAGATCGCCGTCGTTGAGCCCCACGAGCTCGCTCACGCGTAAGCCGGCGGTGTAGAGCGTTTCGAGAATGGCCCGATCGCGCAAGCCCATGGGCTCGCGCGCGGGGGGAGCCAGCAGCAGCCGGTTCAGTTCGTCGCTCCCCAGAAAATGCGGGAGCTTGCGCGACCGCCGCGGATTGCGCAGCGGCTTGGCAGGGTTCGTCTGGCACCAGCCTTCGCGCTGACCGTACCGGAAAAAGCTCCGCAGCGCGGCCAGCCGGCGGGCGATCGTGGTTTGGGCGTAGCCCTTTTCGTGCAAGCTCGCCGCGTAGCCGCGCAAATCAAGCGTCTTGATCTCGCCCGGGTCGGGCAGGGTCTGCCCGTCGGCCTGCAGCAATTCGACCAGCCCCGCCAGGTCCTCGCCGTAGCTCTTGAGCGTCAGCGGCGAAGCGTTTCGCTCCGACCGGAGGTACTGCAGAAAGCCGGCAATCGCCTGTTCGAGCGGACTAGCCGGGCTCGCAATCGAAGCCGACATCGTAGGGCTGATTCCGTGGTCGGGTGCCGTACAGGTGCGGGAGGATCCTGGCCTGCCCGCCGACTGTCTCGCGGAAAGTCTCATCCCCCGCCCGGAAGCCCGTGACGAGCTGCTAGAACTGCTCGTCGTAGTCGGTCGCAAGGGGCATGTCGAAGCGGCGCTGCGAGACCTGCTTCTGCTCGTCCTGGCGAATCTTCTGGCTCAGCACGGCGGCGTCGTACCAGGTGAAGCTCAGTTGGGGATTCGAGGCATAGCGCCCCAGCACCCGCAGCGTTTCGGCCCGACTCGCGTCGTCGTAGAGAAACACGTAGCGCTCTTCACCTTTGACGAGCGCCAGTACGTTGATGTCCTGATTCACGGCTCGCACGCTCCATCGCCGCGCTAACAGCCGAGGCGCACACCGTCGCCCCGATCAGCGTCCCGACATCCTGCCAGGAGCCGTTCGTCTTATCGGCATTTTGACCAGCTTCACACCACTGGCGTTTTCGCGCGCATTTCATGAAGCGGGTTGGCGCGGCGAGCCGCTAGCACCGAAATGCAGCGGCCGCTGCCAGCAAGCTGGGGGGCGGGCGAACCAGCTCGGCCAGTCGAAAGTGGGGGCACCGCAGCACCCCCCGGCACGCCTTAGCAGAGGTCGCGCAGACTGGAGATCCCCAGCGGCTCGCGGCTCGCCAGGGGCTCGCCATAGCTCGTCCCGATCAGGCTCCCCCAATAGGCGGCCTGATCGCGCCAGCGGTCGACGAGCGTCGGGACGCCCGCGGGCCGACCGGTCAGGAACTGGCTCTGATAGCACTCGATGGCGGCACGCTTCTGGTCCCAGTAAGGGCTGATATCCACGATCAGCGCCGGCGGCACGACCAGCCGCAGATGCACGCAGAAGTAGTACAAGATCCGCTCGGGAAAATGCGGCTCGCCCGGCAGGTCGCTCTTGGAGAGCTTGCTCCAGAAGCGGGCCGCCTCGATCAACTCGGTGGCGGCCACGTGATCGGGGTGCGAATCGACCCAATAAGGGGCCAGCACCCAGCGGGGCCGTTGCTGGCGAAAGACCCCCGCAATCTGCCGGCGGGCCTCCAGCGTTGGCTCGAGGCTCCGATTGGGCAGGCCCAAATTATGCCGCCAGTCGAGCCCCAGGATGTTCGTCGCGGCCGCGGTCTCGCGAGCACGCAGCTCGAGACTCCCGTGGGGCGTCGGCTCACCTGAGGTCAGGTCGAGCACTCCCACCCGCAGCCCGTTTTGCTTGCAGCAGAGGATCGTGCCGGCAGCGCCGAGCTCGGCATCGTCGGGGTGGGGGGCGACTACCAGCAGGTCCAGCACGATGGGGCTCGCAACGGGTGTTTCGGAGGGGGGGGGGCGCGCGGGGCGCGCGTCCCACCCAACCGAATCTACCTCGCCGGACGCACGCACGACAGCCGGCTAATTGCCCTGGACAGCCCTGCCAGCCTTTGCCAGACTCACGCCCCCAAGTCGCCTTTGCTCCGAACTGGGCCCCGGGTGGACCATGCGAACGTGCCTACAGATTGTGCGGACCGGGGCCCTGGTTGCGCTGCTGGCGGGATTGAGCGGCGGCTGTGCCAGGTACAAACCGCCCAATCTCCGCGGCGAAGGCTTTGCCGAAGACGAGACCAGCCGGGTCTTGCACCGCGCACGTCCGGCCGATCCCGAGAACAAGGATAAGTGGGGGTTCTCGACCAAATCGCGGCAAATCGAAGACGAGCTGGGGATCCGCTAGCTCGAACGCTGACCGCCGCGTCCCCCTCGGTCGGCCTACTTGTACGTCCCGTTGACGAGCCGCCGCGAGAACTCGTCGAGCAGGTCGGAGCCGACCATCTTCTCGAGATCGGGAGGCGGGGCTGCCTTTCCTCCCGCACCGGGCTTGGGAGCCGCCGCCTGCAGTTGGGCCATCACCGCCGGTTTGCACAACGGGTAATCGAACGCAATCGTCCGCAGCGCGTCGCTGGCCCCGTCGATCGCCACCGCCAGCACCCAGGCGTTCCCAACGGCATCGGGCCCCTTCTTGACGGCGACCTCGGTGAACTGGATGCCGACGGGCTTCCCCAGCGGATCCCCGTCGCGCCACAGCCAGACGCGGCAGTCGCTCTCAGGGTGCAGCGCTTCGCCATAGAAATCGACGGCATACCGCCCGTCGATCAGCTTCAACACGGCAATCACGCGCCCCACGAACAGCGCTCGGCTCCCCAGCGTCTTCGGGCGGTCCCAGGTATCGAGCAAGCCCCCGGGCACGCAGTGCTGCGGCAATTCTGCGGTCGGGAACTCGCGGACGGCGTTGGCCTTGTCGATTTGCAGTCCGCCTGCGGCTGAGGAAGTGCGCGCGACGATCAGCGTCGACTTGTCCCCAGCCCCTTTACCGGGGGGCAGGATAGCGGCGATGACTTTCGCTTTGGCGCCAGCTTCGTAATCGACGAACTCCATGTCGAAGCCGGGACGCGGCGACCTTGTGTCCAGCGCGAGCGGGAGCGCGCCTGCCCACGGCTGAGAGGTGATCTCGGGCCCGGCCAGCAGCCGCTCGCCAGGTTCGAGTTTACGCCCCTTGGCCAGCGGTCCTTCGATGGCGGCGGTGCTGTCGATCTTCGTCGGGGGAAGTTCGAAGTAATACTTGAGCTCGAGTCCCAACCGGGCGTCGGCGTCCTCAAAGGCCTCGCTCGACTGACGCACGTAGGCCGGCTTGTCACCCACCGGGCGCAGCGATATCGCCCGGGCATTCCAGGCGCTCGCCTGCGCGTCGGGTGTCTCGCTCACGACCGCCTCGTCCTCACCCACCACGACGGCCGCCTCTTCTTCGCCGGACTCTTGCGCCGCGGCGGGAACGCCCGCGGGTAGCGCCAACAGCAGGAGCGCGAGGGCCGCACCCAGAGCGCAGGCCGGGAGCCACGAGGAGCATGGATTGCGGCGACGAATGTGCATGGTTCACCTGAGCGGTCAAAAATCGCGACGGCGCACGAATCTTCCCGGGCATGATACGTCGCCCGACAGCTTGGAGCGAGCGAAATTGCCCGGCGCCCCGGGCGGGCGCCGCAGGCCCCCGCCGGTCAGAACTCGGCGTTGCCGGGCGTTCTCGGGAAGGGAATCACGTCGCGGATGTTCGCCATGCCGGTGATGAACAGCAGCACCCGCTCGAGCCCCAGCCCGAATCCCGAGTGCGGGACGGTGCCGTAGCGGCGGAGTTCGCGATACCACCAGTAGGCATCGAGATCGAGTTGCTGGGCGCGCATCCGCTGTTCGAGAATGTCGAGGCGTTCCTCACGCTGGCTGCCGCCGATGATCTCTCCCACGCGCGGCACCAACACGTCCATGGCGCGGACGGTTTTCTCGTCATCGTTGAGCCGCATGTAGAACGGCTTGATCGTGGCGGGATAGTCGTAGAGGATCACCGGCTTCTTGAACTTTTGCTCGGTGAGGTAGCGCTCGTGCTCGCTTTGCAGGTCGTGCCCCCAGGCGACGGGATACTCGAACTTCTGCCCCGAGTTCTCGAGGAGCTTGATCGCCTCGGTGTACGTCACCCGCTCGAACTCGCTGGCGACGATCCCCTCGAGTGTCTCGATCACGGTCGGTTCGATCCGCTCGCGAAAGAACTCGAGATCCTCGGGCGAGCGCGCCAGCGCGTCGCGGAAGATGCGCTTCAGGAAATCCTCGGCCAACTGCATGTTGTCGGCGAGTTCGTAGAAGGCCATTTCAGGTTCGACCATCCAGAACTCGGCCA
>JAEUIK010000093.1 GCA_016793185.1 Planctomycetaceae bacterium
AAATGACCGGGTCCTGGTGAATGATATCGAAGAACGCGCCCAACTTGTTCACTTCGTGCAGCTCGCGCGCCAAGGTGCTCGCCAGATCAAAACGGAATCCATCCACGTGCATGTGCAGGATCCAATAACGCAAGCTGTCCATGATCAGCTGCAGGACGCGCGGATTCTGCATGCTGAACGTGTTGCCGCATCCCGTGAAGTCCATGTAGTACCGCGGATCCTCGGGTGAGAGGCGGTAATACGCGGCGTTGTCGATCCCGCGGAACGACATCGTCGGCCCGAGCTGGTTGCCCTCGGCGGTGTGGTTGTACACGACGTCGAGAATGACCTCGATATTGGCCGCGTGGAGGTTACGCACCATGCTCTTGAACTCGCGCACGGTGTCGGCGGCGTTGCTGGCGGAAGCGTAAAGGTGCTCGGGTGCGAAGAACCCCAGCGTGTTATACCCCCAGTAATTGACCCGGCCGGCCTCGACCAGGTGCCGGTCGTCGACGTGCTCGTGGACGGGCAGCAACTCGACCGCCGTGATGCCCAAGCCTTGCAGATGGCGGACCGCAGCCTCGGACCCGAGCCCCGCGTACGTCCCCCGGAGCTTCTCGGGCACATCGGGATGCAGTTGGGTGAACCCCTTGACGTGCAGCTCGTAGATGATGGTCTTGTTCCAGGGCGTCTGCGGGGGGCGGTCGTCGCCCCAGGTGAAAGCTTCGTCAATCACCGCCGCCAGCGGAGCAAACGGCGCGCTATCGCGCTCGTCGAACGAGAGATCGGCCTGGGGATCCCCGACGCGGTATCCCCACATTTCGTCCGACCATTGGGTCTCGCGGCCGATCGCCTTGGCGTACGGATCGAGCAGGACCTTATGGTGATTGAAGCGATGCCCGTTCTGTGGTTCGTACGGGCCATATACGCGATAGCCGTAGAGCTGTCCCGGCAATACGTCCGGCAGATAGGCGTGCCACACCATGTCGGTGCTGTCGGGCAGAGCGATGCGCGCCGATTCTTGCGGCGCATCCGAATCGTCGAATAAGCAGAGCTCGACTTTCGTCGCGTTCTCGCTGTAGAGGGCGAAGTTGGTCCCGCTGCCATCCCATGTGGCCCCCAAGGGGTACGGACGTCCTGGCCAGATTCTCACAGCGTTGCTCCTCAATTGGCTGCTGGTGGCACGGTGCGCGGCTCCCGCGGCGTGCCCAGTGATCGATATACCGGCCAGTGCCGCACCCGGCAAGCATCGCCGGCACGGATTCTCGCGCCAGATCGCCGCGACGCATCCGCATTGGAAACCCCTTGGACGCACCAACAAAAACGCCAGGGCTTGTGCGATCGTTATCCGCGAGTCGGGCAAGCTGCTCACGGAATGGGATCGACAAGCCCTGGCTGGTGCTGTGCGGATGGAGCGTGGGCTGAGCCACGCGCGCGTGACTACGGATTCTGCGGAGGAACCGACTGGCCGTCGACAGCCGGCGGATGATCGCCCGACGATTCGACGGTGCGCGACGTCTCGACGGTTGTTTCGCCACCTGGCGTGGTGACGGTCTCCGTCGTGGTCGTCGTGGCTTCCCGGTCACAACCAGCGCACAGCGCCAGTGCGACCGACATCGTCCCCAAGGTAATTCCCAAGCGTTTCATGATGTGCTCCGATTCTGGTTTCGAACTCTCGCGAAAGTCGTTGCCCACCGTGGCGACAAAATCCTCGTTAATACGCGAATCCCGGCGCGTAGTACCGGTACCCGTAGCCGTAGGGCCGGGAATAGTACGGCCGGGCGTACGGCCGGTAGCCGTAGCCATACCGGTAATAAGGGCGATAGGCGCGGTAGCGATAGTACGGTCGTGCGTAAGGACGATAGGCCACGTCTTGGACGACGTTGCTGCCGCCGACCTGCGCGGCCTGGGCGGCCGAGGTCGCGGCCAGCGGCACCGTCGTGCATGCGGCCAGCAGCAGGGCGCCCAGCCAAAGGTTTCTCGGTTTCATTTCGTCTCTCCTCTCTCTGGATGCGGACTCGGAAGCCGCTTGACGGTGGCAAGGGAATGCACGTCGCGTGCCAACCAGCATTCGTCTCAGCAAACGCGACGAATTTCCACTACGACGGCCCTATTCACCCGGTAGCTGGTCGCTCAGAGACCACCCGGGCTCTGCGAGGGAGGTGAACTTCGGACTCTGATTTCAGTCACGTCGTTGCGTCAGTTCGATACGGAGCGGTAACGACACTTTCGCGCGCAGACTGGGAACGTGCGACTCGCCCAGAGGTGAGCGAGCCGAGCAAGAACGCTCGCTCATTACGGAGCGGACTTCCGAGGCTAGCCCTCGACCAATCGAAGCGGCTCGGCTCCCGCCTCATGCAGGATGGCTTCAGCCCGGGCGAGTTGCTGCTGCTGCCGGTCGGAGGGGGTACTCGATAGGGCGTCGGCCGCGACGAGGATTTTTCCGGCCGTCACCGCCTGGTCGTAGTAGTTGGCGAGCTCGCGTTCGACGCCGCGGGTCATCATGGCTCCGACCAACCCTCCTACCATGCCGCCGGTCCAGGCGGCCGCCCCCGCCGTGGCGATGATGGCGACGCCGCCGGTGGCCGCGGCCCCGAGTGCGACCGTCAGTCCCCCCAAGACGGCGCCGATCACGCCCCCTAGCGCAGCCGCGGCTGGCGTATGCGCGCCGGCCGGATCTTGATGCTCGAACGCCGCGAAATGGCGCTCGATGACCTGATCGGAGCAAATCACCGTGACTTGTTCGCGAGTGAAACCGGCGTCGAGCAGTCCCCGCACGGCGGTGTCGGCTGCACTCAGATCGGAAAAGACTCCCGCTCGAATTGGACGCGTTTGCAGCGATGCTTGAGCCATGTTGCACCTCCCTCGTCGGCTGGCCGACAACCGTCGGTGGGCCGGTATCCACGGCTCACGGATCGCGGTTCTCGGCATGAAGCACTTCGCGAACCCCCGCAAAGGGCGAACGTCCGTAGCGGACGTGGACATATTCGACCCAGGCGCGATCGATCTTGTCGGGCCAGGCATTCGCATTGAACCGAGGCGTTTGCGCCAGAATATCTTTCGGCAGTTCGAGCACCCAGTGTTCGACCTCGGGCGTCACGACGAACGCGCTCAGTGGCACGGGAAAGAGCTGCGCCGCGTCTTCGTCGACGCTCACCGCGGCGTAGCCGATCAGGCCCTTGTCGAGCAGGAGGGCGAAGTCGTCGATCCGCCCCAGTCGCTTGCCGGCGGCGTTCGCGATGGGCAGCTCGCGGATCTGCGAGACGAGCGCCAAGGGCCGCTCGGCTTGCTCCTTCTTCCAGGGGACGGGCTGCTCGAAGTGCTTGAAGATCTTGGCGCCGCCGGCCCGGGTCAAGGGTTGGCCCGACTCCCCGCCGAAGGTGGGGGCCTGGCGCAGCTTCTCGGGAGTGACGTCGGCCACGACCGTCATCACTCCCAGTCGTGCAATCGATGGCGGCAAGGGGATCCGCACTTTCTTTTCGCCGTCTTGCCGTTCGACGATTAGCGCCGCAATGCGCCCACTCGGAAGATCGAGAGCAATATCGGCGACGCGCCCGAGCGACTCGTGTCCCGAATCCGTGACCTCGCACCCGATCAGATAGCTCGCCCGTTGGATCGCGCCGAGCTCCGGTTCGCCGCTCGCATTCGCGGGCAGCGGATTGTCGGTGCTTTGGACCTCGGGTTGTTGACCCCAGGCCACCGTCGCGCAGCAGGTCAGAGTCACCATCACCACGATCGATAAGACGTTAAAGCGTTTCATTGTGATCCTCGTCCGCGAACTCGGAGTCGCTTGTTCGGGGCCTGACTGATCCGTTTCTCGGTCATCCCGACTGGCCGGACGTGCCTGGTTCGGTGACTTCCAGTTGATCGATCAAGGAATACACGCCCGCCACATGCTGCGAGCAATGCACGCAGCGCTGCCGGTTGTAGAACGACTGCACACGACCACGCAGCGTGACGACGCCGTGGTGGGCGTGCACCTCCAACCACCGCACGCCCGGGATGTGCTGGAGTGCGAGATTGTTCTTCACGCGCGCGGCGAGCTCCGAATCGGCTGCCGGCGAGATGACGCTAATGCTTTGGAGCATGAAACCTCCTTGGTCGGCGCCGCCCCTCAAACAAGCCTCGAGCGATCCGTCGACAAAGAGGGTTCGCTGGCTGCACACGTGCGGTCCAACAGTGCACAATGCGTGCCGCGCGGTTCCGCGAAGCAGGTGGGAAGTGCAAGTCGTTCGAAATTCCACCTTTTGGCGATATGTCGCAGGCTGGTGGACGATTGCTATGATCGGCGAGCGACCGATGCTTCGGCCGCCGGCGGTCGTTCCGCTACCAACTGAGACTTCGCCGCCGGCACCCGCGGGGCCGCACGCGCGACCCGTACGGGGTTCGATATGTTTCAACTTCGGCCCCCGCGCCGCGACCGTTTGCGAACCTGGCTCGACGGGCAGCGTTCCAGCGATCTGACCTATGCGCCGCTCGGCGTCACGCGCAACCCGATCCTGCACGGCTTCCGCGTCGACCACACTCGGGCAAGACTTGGAGAGGGGGAGGCCTGCTTTCTCGCAGCCAGCCGCGCGCTTCGCCAGTGGGAGCAGTTCAACCTCGGCTGGCTGACGATCTTTCCCCAAAATGTGCCGCTGGCGACCGGCCAATGCGTCGGGGTGGTGGCCCATTCGCTGGGCCTGTGGTCGGCGAACGCCGCGCGGATCGTCTATGTGGTCGACGACGCCGGGCCGCCGGTGCGATTCGGCTTCGCCTATGGCACGTTGGTCGACCACGTGGCGCGGGGCGAAGAGCGGTTTCTCGTCGAGTGGCTGCGCGAGGACGACTCCGTCTGGTTCGACATCCTGGCAGTCTCGCGTCCACGGCACCTTCTGGCCTGGCTCGGTTACCCCTGGCTCCGGCGGATGCAGCGGCGTTTTGGCCGCGACGCCGTGGCGGCGATGCGGCGCGCGGTGCCGAGAATATGTCCACCGAGCCGGCGGTCGGCCCGGCAAGATGTTCCGGTTACAACGATGAAACGAGTTGCTAGCTGCGCATTCCAAGGGTTGTAGCGGTCTTGCGCTTACCCCCCGCACGGCGGTCGCCGACGAAATGACGCAGGGGCAGCGCGCGGCGGCACTGGAAAGTACCGCTGCGCACTGGCCGCGTTTGCCGGGGAGAGGTGAGGAGATGCTTTGCACTTCGCGTGGGGCCCGCGCTTGCTGCGCGTGGGGGATGCTCGTTGTCTGCTGGAGCATCGGCATGGCGCATGCCAATACGTTTCAGGTCACTGTCGGGAACGGCGACGAAACCGTGACCGGTTCGTTGAATTGGGCGGTATTGCAAGCGAATTCCACGCCCGGCGGACCACACACCATCGAAATTGACAACGCGCTCACCCAGATCACGCTCGCTGCCGAGTTGCCGATCATCACTGTCGACGTGACCATTCGCGGGCACGACACGCCAATCGACGCGGCCGGGCACCGCGGCTTCTTCATCGGTGACGGTCAAACCGCGATCAATGTGCAGATCGAGCACGTCAGCGTCCGCAATGCGGTGGCGCAGGGCGGATACGGCGGCAACGGTGGCGGCGGCGGGGGCGGCGGTCTCGGCGCCGGCGCCGGGCTGTTCGTCAACTCGGCGGCCAACGTGACTCTCGACACCGTTTCGTTCCAAGCCAACACCGCAATCGGCGGCAACGGTGGATCGGGCAACGGACCCGGCAGCCCCTCGGGCGGCGGCGGCGGCGGCGGTTTCGGCGCAGCGGGTGGCACGGCCACCATTGATGCCGGTGCAGGTGGCGGCGGATTCTTCGGACCCGGCGGCACCGCAGGCATGGGCGGCAGCGGCGGTGGCGGGCTCTTCGGCGCAGGGGGTTCGACCGACATCAATCAATTCGCCGGTGCCGGAGGCGGCGGGAGTGCCGGTGCGGGAGGAAATGGCGGCCCCGGGGGGGGCGGTGGCGGTGGTGGCCTCCTGCTCGATGGTCAAGACGGTGGAGTCGTTTTCGGCGGAAGTGGCGCCATTACCGGCGGTAATGGCGGCGACACGGGAGGCTTCAACGGGGGCGCGGGAGGACCATCCGGTGGCGGCGGCGGTGGCGGCACCAGTGTTTCGTCGGGGGGTAACGGTGGCGCGGGCGGAGCGTTTGCGGGAGGCGGCGGTGGTGGACTGGGTTCGCTCGTGGTCGCTGGAGAGGGAGGACTCGGCGGTCGCTTCGGCGGCGGCGGCGGTGGCGGCATCGGTGATTTCGCGGGCCGAGGCGGCGCCGGCGGTGACTTTGGCGGCGGCGGCGGAAGCGGGACCGGTTCCTTCAGCGGCGCCAACGCCGGGCAGGGTGGCTTCGGCGGCGGCGGCGGAGGTAGTGGAAAAACGGTGATCGGTGTGGAAGGCCAGGGAGGCGTCGGCGGTTTCGGCGCCGGAAACGGAGGCGCGGCTGGCAGCGGCGGCGGCGGCGGATCGGGTTACGGTGGCGCGATCTTCGTGCGCCAGGGCGGAACGCTGACCTACGTCGGCGGGACGGTCTTCCAGAATAACGCTGTGCAAGCTGGCGCCGGCGGAGCCGGGCCCAATGCGAATGGAACGAACGGTCAGGCTGCCGGCGCGATCTACCTGAATCAGACGAACCTCGTCGCCGACGGCACCACGGCCACCATCGTCGTCTCCGAAATCACCGGCGATGGCAATGTCGTCAAGAACGGCACCGGCGTGCTGTATCTGCAAGGGACGCACACCTATTCGGGCGACACCCAGGTTCACGCCGGCACGTTCGCGCTGAACGGCTCGGTCGCTGAGAACGTTGCCGTCGATGCGGGCGCCGTGTTCGCCGGCAATGCAACCGTCAACGGAGACGTGAACCTCAACGGAACGATCTCGCCCGGCAACTCGATCGGGACGGTCAATATCGGCGGCAACCTCAATATGGCGTCTACGTCGACCTTGGATATTGAAATCGACCCGGCCGGCAATCATGACACGATCAACGTCACCGGCCAGGCCAATCTGAATGGACTCGTCAACGTGCAAGCCCTGCCCGGCTCGTACACGACGGGCACAACCTACACCTTTCTCAATGCGGCTGGCGGAGTGAACGGAACGTTCTCGGGAATTGTTGACGACCTGCCTTTCTTTGACGCGCAACTCATTTACGCGCCGCTGTTCGTGCAACTCGAACTCATCGCCAACTCAAACGACTACACCAGCATCGCCTCCAACTTCAACCAGTGGCAGGTCGCCAATTACCTCGATAACCTCGGCGCTCCCGGCGGCGATCTGGGCAACGTGCTAAACCAGCTCAACTTGCTCAATACGGCGCAGGCGCAGGCCGGGCTGCAGTCGATGGATGCCGAGATCTATGGTTCCTTCGCGCAGTTGAACGTCCAGAACCTGACCTATCAGTACCTGCTGATTCGTCGTCGGGCCGGGGCTGGGTTGGGAAGCGGCCTGCAATCGGGGGGGCTGGCCGCGAGCGCCGGCGACACGCAGATCGTTTTCGTCAGCTCCGACGGCGGCGCCTCACGCCCGCTGTTTCGCTCGGCCGTCGAGCGCGGCGAATGCTGGAGCGCCTGGGCCACCGGCTACGGTATCGGCGGCACCGTCGCCACCGATGGCAACGCCGGCGGCGGCAACTACGGCCTGGGAGGCACCATCTTTGCGCTCGAGCGATTCCTCGACAATCAGCACGCGCTCGGCTTCTTCGGCAGCTACACCAACATGAACCTGCGGATCGACGGGCCCGTGCAGTCGGCGGTGGGCAACGTCGGCCAGTTCGGTTCCTACCTCGTCGGCGACGACGGGTTCAACTACTGGCTGGCCGCCGGT
>JAEUIK010000505.1 GCA_016793185.1 Planctomycetaceae bacterium
CGGTGATCTGCACGTGATCGATATAACGACGGTTCCAGACCGGTTCATGGATCCCATTGGCAAAGCGAAACACGAGTATGTTCTGCACCGTTTCCTTACCCAGGTAATGATCGATCCGGAATACCTGCTGCTCGCCGAGGACCCCAAGTACTTCCGCGTTCAGGGCCTGTGCCGAGGCACAGTCATGACCGAAGGGTTTCTCGATCACGACGCGGCGCCAACCGGCCGCCAGTTGCTCCGCAGAACCGGGCGAAGCGTTGCTCGGCGCGACCTCGGCGCCGGCGTCTTCACGCGTCAACCCCGCGGCAGCCAACTGCCGGACGATCTCGCCAAAGAAGCTGGGAGGCGTTGCCAGGTAAAAGAGGCAGTTCCCTCCGGCGCTGTGCTGCCGGCTCGCCTCGGCCAGCAGCCCTGCCAGGCGCGCGTAGGCAGCGGGATCCCGAAAGTCGCCGGCCGTGTAGTACAACCGGCTCTCGAACGACTTCCAGGCTGCGCTCGCGGCCTCCTCGGGCTGTGCGGCTGCGACTGCCGCGCGCATGCGTCCGCGAAAATCCTCGTGCGAGAGCGCCTCCACCGATAGCCCCAGGACCGCCGAGTTCGGACTCAACAGACCGCGCCGTGACAAATCAAAGAGCGCCGGCAGCACTTTCCGCTGGGTCAGATCGCCCGCGGCCCCGAAGATCACGATCAGGCAAGGATCGGCCGGCGCGATGCCCTCGTTACTCGCCGTAGCTGGCATGAGCAAGGCGTCCCTCATGGATTCCTCTGGGATTCAACGGTCTGCGGCACGCGCCGCGGGCAGATCGAGGTCGGCAAAGCGCGCCGCGGGCTCGCCGGTGATCAGGCGCGCCGCGCGGTTGCGCGTGAAGTAATTGATCGCCCATTGCACGAGGACGAGCAAGCGATTCTGAAATCCGACCAGAAACAACAGGTGAATGAAGAGCCAGGCGAGCCAGGCCAGGATGCCACCAAACTCGAGGGGGCCGACCGCGGCCACCGCCCGAGCACGCCCAATGGTGGCCATCGAGCCGCGGTCGCGATACTTGAAGGGAGGCACTTCGCGGCCAGCGAGCCGGCTGCGAATCGCCCTGGCGACATAGCGCCCCTGCTGGATGGCAACCGGCGCCAATCCAGGGAGCGGTCGCTCAGTCCCGTGCTGAAAGGCAGCGAGGTCTCCGATCACGAAAACCTCGGGGCGACCGGCCACTGTGCAGTCGGGCCCCACGATCAAACGTCCCCCGCGGTCGACTGCGGTTCCCGTTTGCTCGGCGATCTGGCGACCGAGCGGATTCGCCCTGACCCCCGCAGCCCACAGCACGGTCCGGGCCGGAATTTCGGTCACCTCGTCGCCGCGGCGCACGGTTACCCCCGTCGGTGAGATCGCCACCACGCGAGCGCCGAGTTCGAGCGTGACCCCCAATTGGGCGAGTGACCGCTGGGCGCGCAACCGCAGCTTGGGCGAAAAGCTCGGCAGCACCTGCGGTTCGCCTTCGATGAGCACGATCCGCGCGGCGGCCGGGTCGATGCGGCGGAAGTTATTCTTCAGCGTATGCCGTGCGAGCTCTGCGATGGCTCCGGCCAGTTCGACGCCGGTGGGCCCGCCTCCCACGACGACGAAATCGAGCCACGACTGCCGCGCTGCGAGGTCCTCGGACAACTCGGCCTCCTCAAAGGCCGACAACACACGACCGCGGATCTCCGTGGCGTCTTCCAGCGACTTCAGTCCGGGCGCGAGTTCCTCCCAGTCATCGTGGCCGAAGTAGCTGTCCTGCGCCCCGGCGGCCACGACCAGCGTGTCGAAGGGAATTGGCTCGCCGCCAAGTTGCACGGATCGGTCCGCCAGATCGATCCGTGAAACCTCTCCCAGGATCACGCGCGCGTTGGCTTGCTGTTCGAGAATCGCGCGGAGCGGCGCCGCGATATTCGCCGGAGAGAGTCCCCCGGTCGCCACCTGGTAGAGCAACGGCTGAAACAGGTGAAAATTACGGCGATCGATCAGCGTGACTTCGACGGGCGCGTGGCGCAGCGCGCGGGCGGCGTTCAGACCGCCAAAGCCGCCGCCGATGATCACCACGCGATGGGGCTCTGCCATGAGAAGCTGCGTCCCGCTGCCGCGGCTCGCCCGTGGTCGATGAACTCTCGATCCGGAGGCGACCCACGCGCGGTCACCTTAACGGGGCTGGTGGGCGAGGTCAAACGCGATGAGCGCGCCGCGGACCTACACCGGCACTTCCTCGACCAGCGCCACGAGCTCGCTCAAGATCATCGACGTCGCACCCCAGATGCGATGCCCCTGCCAGAGGAAATGCGGCGCTGAGAAACTCAAATCGCGATGCGTGTGGGTATGTCGGCCGCGATTGGACTCGTCGAGCAAGAACTCGACAGGAACTTCGAGAACCTCCTCGACCTCCCCGGGGTTAGGCACAAAGTCCGGAGCATGGTCCAGCACGCCGACCCAGGGGACGACGCTGAAGTTGCTGACGAACAGATACAAGGGGGACAGTTGTCCCAGGACGTCGACCCGCGCGGAGTCGATTCCCAGTTCTTCCTGGAGCTCGCGGAGCGCGGCGTCTTGGCTCGACTCGCCCGGCTCGATCAATCCGCCCGGCAAGCTGACTTGTCCCGCGTGCGACGAAAGGGTCTCGGGCCGCAGGGTGCAGGGGAGCAGCCAGCGCGCGCCCTGCGGATAGAGGAGCAGCATCACGGCGGCATGGCGGGCGTCGGGGGGAGGCGGAGCGTAGTGCCGGCCAAAGCTCAGCTCCGGCTCGAAGCGCGACTGGGCCGCGCGTCCCGGCAAAGGCTCCCGGAGCCGCGCCCGCAAGAACTCGGCAAGATCGCAGGTCATGCCCCTTTCATAGCCCCGATCGGCCAACGGGGCAACCCGAGTTCCGCGCGGTCGCGGCGCGCCGCAGCATCCTGCTGCAAGCAGCCCCTCTGCGCTACGACTCGAGCAGCTTGCGGAGTACGGTCTGCAGAATGCCGCCGTTCTTGTAGTACTCAAGCTCGACCGGCGTATCGATCCGCACCCGGGCTTCGAAGCGCTTCGAGCTGCCGTCGGCGGCCGTGGCCACAACCGTCACCAGCTTGCGCGGCGCCAGCGTATCGTCGAGCCCCTGCACCTCGTACAGTTCTTCGCCCGTCAGCCCCAGCGATTGCCAGGTCTGCCCGGCAGGGAACTCGAGCGGCAGGATGCCCATGCCCACCAGGTTGCTCCGATGGATGCGCTCGAAACTGACGGCGATCACGGCCCTGACGCCGAGCAAGTACGTCCCCTTCGCCGCCCAGTCGCGACTACTGCCGGTGCCGTATTCGGCGCCGGCCAACACCACCAGCGGCACGCCGGCGGCCTGGTACTTCATGGCGGCGTCGTAAATGCTCATGACTTCGCCGTCGGGCAGATGGCGCGTCACGCCCCCTTCGGTGCCCGGCGCCAAGAGGTTGCGAATGCGAATGTTGGCGAACGTGCCGCGCGTCATCACGCGATCGTTGCCGCGGCGCGAACCGTAGCTGTTGAAGTCGGCTGGCTCGACGCCATGCTCTTTCAGATACCGACCGGCGGGGCTCGAGGCCGAAATCGATCCGGCCGGTGAGATATGGTCGGTCGTCACTGAATCCCCCAGCGCGGCGAGCACGCGCGCGCCGCGGAGCGGCTGGATCGGCCCCGGCTTGGCCGTCAGGTCGATCAGGAAGGGGGGTTCCTGAATATAGGTGCTCTGCGCGTCCCAGCTGTACAAGTCGCCCGCCCCAACGTTGATCTTGTTCCAGCGCTCGTTGGACGTGAAGGCATTGCCGTACTGCTTGCGGAACATCTCGGGCGTAATCATTGAGGCAACCGCGGCGGCGACTTCTTCCTGAGTCGGCCAGATGTCGCGCAGGTAGACCGGCTTTCCATCTTTGCCGGTGCCAAGCGGCTCATGGAGCAAGTCGATGTCGGTGGTGCCCGCCAGGGCGTAGGCCACGACCAGCGGCGGACTCGCCAGGTAGTTGGCTTTGACCAGGGGATTCACGCGTCCTTCGAAGTTGCGATTGCCACTCAGGACGGCCGACGCCACCAGGTCGCCCGCCTGGACGGCCTTACCGACCGGCTCGGGCAGGGGCCCACTATTGCCGATGCAGGTCGTGCAGCCGTAGCCGACGGTCTGGAAGCCGAGCTGGTCGAGGGGGCCGCTGAGTCCGGCCTTATCGAGGTAGTCGGTCACGACGCGCGATCCCGGGGCGAGGCTGGTCTTGACGTAAGGCTTCGGCTTGAGCCCCTTCTCGACGGCCTTCTTCGCCAACAAGCCCGCCCCCAGCATGACCGATGGATTGCTGGTATTCGTGCAACTGGTGATGGCCGCGATGACCACGGCGCCATGCCCGATTTCGGCGGTCTTGCCATTGTCGACCACGGTGGCCGTGCGCCGGGTGGCGGCCTCGTCGAGGGCGAACCCCCGTTCGTTCAAGGGAGCCCGCAACGCCTTTTCGAAGGACTGCTTCATGTGCGAGAGCGCCACGCGATCTTGCGGGCGCTTCGGGCCGGCTAGGCTCGGTTCGACCGTGCTCAGATCGAGCGAGAGCGTGTCGGTGAACTTGGGGGCCGGCGAGTCGTCGGTCCGGAACAATCCCTGCTCTCGGGCGTAGCGCTCGACGAGTTGCGCTTCTTCGTCGGTGCGGCCGGTGCGCCGCAGATACTCGATCGTCTGGGCGTCGATCGGGAAGTAGCCCATCGTGGCGCCGTACTCGGGCGCCATATTGGCGATCGTGGCGCGATCGGCGACCGACATGCCGGAGAGGCCCGCCCCGTAGAACTCGACAAACTTACCCACCACGCCGCGCTTGCGGAGCATCTGGGTGACGACCAGCACCAGGTCGGTGGCCGTCGTCTCCGCCGGCAGCTTGCCAGTCAGCTCGAAGCCGATCACCTCAGGCATGAGCATGTAGATCGGCTGGCCGAGCATGACCGCTTCGGCCTCGATGCCGCCCACGCCCCAGCCGACGACGCCCAGGCCGTTGATCATCGTGGTATGGCTGTCGGTGCCAACGAGCGAATCGGGAATCGCGACCGGCCCCAGGTGGTCATCGCGCACAAAGACCCCCTTAGCCAGGTACTCGAGATTCACCTGATGCACGATGCCCACGGCGGGGGGCACCACGCGGAAGTTCTTGAAGGCTTGCTGCCCCCATTTGAGGAATTCGTACCGCTCGCGGTTCCGGCTGAACTCGAGGTCCACGTTCAGCGCCAGCGCCTCGCCGGTGCCGAAGAAATCCACCTGCACCGAGTGGTCGATGACGAGGTCGACCGGGATCAGCGGGTTGATCTTTTTCGGGTCGCCGCCGACGCGCTGCATGGCGGAGCGCATCGCCGCCAGATCGACCACGCAGGGAACGCCCGTGAAGTCTTGCAACACCACGCGCGCCGGCTTGAAGGGAATCTCCAGCTCAGGCAGATCCTGGGGCCGCCAGCCGGCCATCGTCCGCACGTCGGCTTCGGTGACTTCGAAGCCATCGCAGTTCCGCAGGACCGACTCGAGCAACACGCGAATGCTCGCCGGCAGCTCGGCGACTTTGCAGAGCCCGGCCGCTTCGAGTCGCGACAACCGGTAGATGCCGACTTGCTTGCTGCCAACCTGGAACGTGTCGCGTGCGCCAAACGGATCTTGCTGCCGAGCGGGTAAAGACGCCATGCTGAGCCTTTCGTCGCGGTAACGAGGTTAACCTGGTGGACACGACCGAGCGGACCCTCCGGGTCGTCCGTCGAAGTCCAACCATGGCTCCGGAGGGCAATCCGCGCGGAGCGGTTTGCCGGTGAATCAAGTGCGGGCGGGTCGACCGGAGCGAATCGAGCGGAGATGCCGTAACGCCGCCACAACCGCAAAGATAGAGATTCGCCTTCCGCTCGGCAATCCTCACGCGCCCCCTTCCCGGGGTGCATGGTCGGTTCCAGCGGCGCCCTCGTCGCCGTTTCGGATGGTTTCGTCAGTACCAGCGGCGCACTCCTCCCAGGGCTGCCGTGCCTTTGCCAACAATTGGCTGAGCACCGCGAGCTCGGTGGCCGAGAGATGCCCCAGCGTCCGCTCGTGCAGGTCCAGAACCGGTCGCTCGAGTTCATCCAACAATTGCTGGCCTGCCGCGGTCAGGGCGACCAGCACAATCCGGCGATCGCGGGGCGTCCGTCGGCGTTCGACGAGTCCCGCTTCGACCAGCCGGTCGACCAGGCGCGTGACATCGGGGACGAGCGTCACCATCTGATCGCCGATCTCCTGGCAGGGAACTCCCTCGCCCCCTTGCCCACGCAGAATTCTGAGGATGTTGTACTGCGTCGCTGAGAGGCTGTGGTGCTTGAAAAAGCGGGCAAAGTGCCCGGCCAGGAACTCGTGGGTCCGAGCCAGATTGAGGTGCGCCTCCTGTGCCGGCGACGAGAACGGATTTCGCTTGCGGAGTTGCCGCTGCAGCGGTGTGGGACGGGCAGGCTCAGACATCATGGTCGCCATTTATATGTTAAAACAACCATTCGCGCCAACCGGCTTCCTCGAATCTGACCTGCTGGAGGGTCGATCGCATCGTCGGGCGGGGCACGACCTGGCGGTCGGCCGCTCCTGCTGCCGCTTCCGCGGTTTGCCGCGACTGAAGCCGCGACCTAGTCTTTGGATGGCATGCGCGCCCGTGCGAGCTGCGCCGGCCCTAAATGCTAATTTGCAGAGAGGTTAACGAGAACAGGCCATGACCGACACGCGAACCGACGACCTGCTCGCCCGCCTCGCCGGCCGGGGTGAATCGACCGACGGTACCGATCCCTGGACGTCGATCAAGTCGACCGTCCCGCAGCACGAACCAACCCCTCCGCCGGCGCGCACTAAGTTCGCGCCGACCGAGGCCCCCCCGGCGGCCGACGCCGCGATCGAATCGCACCTCGACAACCTCTGCAATCGACTCTCCAACCTGGTGGGAGACAAAAGCGCCGGCAAGAAGCCGGCCGAGGAGCCCCCCCGGGGCGAATCGACCTTCGTCCCAATCGAGCCCACCTCGTTCGTCGAGGCGGGTCTGACCGACAGCGAAGTCGAAGCCCTGGTCCTGAAGTACCTGCTCAACCGGGGAACGGCCTGCGGACGCGAACTGGCGGACCAGGTCAAGCTGCCCTTCAAGATGGTCGAGGAACTCCTGCGGCAGATGAAGCAGGACCAGATGGTC
>JAEUIK010000113.1 GCA_016793185.1 Planctomycetaceae bacterium
CGCCACGGCATGCGCCGCGCGCGCAAACCAGGATCGGCCGCGCCTGCCGAGCGCCACGCCAGCAGCACGGCCGCGATTCCCACAGGAGCCAGAAACAGCGCATTGGTCGGCAGCACGTACAGGAATGCAGCGCCCACCAACGGAACGAGCACCAGCCGGTGGCGGCGGGTCGAGCCGGGCGCGCCCGGAATGGCCAGTTCCAACAACCCCGCCAGCAAGAGCATCGAGAGTCCATACCCGCGCACCTGCAGTGCGTGCGTCAGAAACATCACGTTCAATCCCAGGGCGAGCGTCGCCCCGATGGCCGACGTCACGCCCGAGGTGCGCAGCGCCAGCCGAAAGACCAGCAGCAGCGTGCCGAGGGCGAACCCGAGCGAAGGCAGCCGCAGCCAGATCTCGCGCTGCGTGACCAGGGCCAAGGGATGCAGCACGAGCGAATAGAGGATGTGATTGTTGGGAGCCGAGTAGTCGCTGATAATCCGCGCGATGGGCTGCGCGGCGAAATCGTAGAGGGTGTAGACTTCGTCGGCCCACAGATCGAGCGTCAGTCGCGACGCGAGCAGGTAGATCGGCACGGCCGCCGCGAGCAGCCACCATTGCCAGGGCGCCAGCCGCGAACTGGGCGCCGGGATTGCGGCAGCAGCGGGCGCCGGGGGCTTGGTCACCCTGCGAGCAGCAACTGGTTTTCGCCGCGCCATTCGCGCACCCGTCCGGCAAGGCTGCCTGAGTTACGACGACGTCGTTGTCCGCTTGTCAACGAGCCGGGGACCTCAGGTCCCCGGAGCCGAATCGGGTGGTGAGGTTCATGGAAGTTCAGCTCCCCGGGCCTGAGGCCCAGGGCTCGGGCGCTTCAACGCGAGGCAGCCTACTTCCGCTTCTCCCATTCCCCCTTCATGAAGGCGAGGCCGTCGCGGGCGAGTTGTTCTTCGCTGGCGTACATCCGCCGCCAGATCTTGGTGGCCGCCACGAGATTCGGCAGCGCCAGGCCGAAGGCCTCGATCATGAACCACCCGTCGTAGCCGGTCGCTTTCAGCGCGTCGAAGGTTTCTTTCCAGCGGACGTTGCCGCTGCCGGGCGTGCTCCGATCGTTTTCCGAGATATGCACGTGGACCGTCTCGGCCGCGCAGCTTTGGATGACGCCGGCCACTTCCTTCTCTTCGATATTGGCGTGAAACGTGTCGTACATCATCTTGCAGTGCGGATGATCGACCTCGTGCACGAAGCGCACCGTGTCGGCCGCGCTGTTCAGCAGGTAGCACTCGAAGCGGTTGAGGTACTCGATGCCGAGGGTTACCTGAGCGTCGCCCGCGTGTTGGGCGACTTGCCGCATCGCGTCGACGCCGCGCTGCCATTCTTCTTTGGTCGGGCCGGCGCCGCTGAAGACCCCGAGAGCCGAGTGGTAAGGGCCGACGAGCGTCTTGATGCCGGCGGCGTGGCAGCAGTCGATCGATTTCTTATTGGCTGCGATGCCCGCCTGCCGCGATTTCGCGTCGGCGCTGATCGGATTGTCATCGGGTCCGCGCACGGTGACGGCGGTGCGCTCGAGCCCGAGATTCTCCAGCCGGCGTCCCCATTCGGCGTAATGCTTCTCGTCGAGCGAGAACATCGGCAGCTCGACGCCGTCGTAGCCCATCTTCTTGAGCGACTCGAGGGTCGGCAGCAGCGAGTCGGTGAGCGTGTCGGTCCACAGCAGCAGGTTCATTCCGTACTTCATCGAGCTCTTCCCCCGTTGGGCAAGTGGGTGTCTTCGTGGTTCGCAGCGGGATGCGCCGCCGGCGGCGCGAGCAAGCCCGCGCGCGCTGCCGCCACGCGCCGCCGGGCCTCGGGCAGCAGGTCGCAGAACTCGGCCGGCAGCGGCGCCAGCGAGACCCGCCGCAGCACCTGGTTCAAGCGGAACCACAGTCTGTCATCCCGGCCGTAGTCAAACAAGAACCGCTCCCGCGTAAACAACGGAATCAACTCGGCCAGCCGCTCGATCGGCCGGGGGCTCATCCGGTTGACCCCCGCTTGCACCACCTCCGGATCGAGCTCGGCCAGCGCGTCGTAGTAGCGCTCCAGCCGCGCCGGTTCGTCGGCAATCAGCTCCCAATCCAGCAGCAGCTCGACCAGGATGTGCCCGAGAAAGCTGGGGCGGAATCCTTCGTCGGGCGGCAGCCCGTCACGGAGCAGGACCGTCAGCTCCCAACTCAGCGCGACGAAGGCGGGCGTTTCGTGGAACCAGGCGTCGTCGCGATGGTGCTGCACGATCCCCCGGGCGAGCGCCGCCACGCGCGGATCCTCGTCCCCCGTGAACGGCAGCGCGTGCTTCGAGCGAACCCGCACCCGCCGGGCCGCGATGTTCAGCCAGTCCGGCAGCGCTGTCCCCGCCACGAAGTAGGGATCGTCGAGAAAGCGGTGGCCGTGGGCGAAGTAGTTCATGCGTGGTCCGCTGGCAGGGTTCTCCCCGGGGTAGCTTACCAAATCGGCCGCCGCGAGCGCGCTGTTGACCGACTTGGCATAATTGCGCGGGTCGGAACGCCCCCTTTTGCAACCGTTGAATGGACCTTGTCGTTGGGGTGCAACCGGCTCCCTCGGTGCTCTCAGGGGGAAATCGACTGGCAGAGCCGGCAGCGCCCGTTTCCAGTCATCAACCCAAAGGATCGCGCGCCATGGGCAAGTTCATGTTCACCGCCGTCGCGTTGGTGGCTGGCACGTGCTGGACCGCGGCAGCCAGTGATGCCTGGCCGCAGTTTCGGGGCGTCACCGGCGATGGGCAGGTCGCGGCGGCAGGATTTCCTCTCGACTGGAGCGCCGAGAAGAACGTCGCCTGGAACACCGCGATCCCCGGCACGGGCTGGTCGCAACCAATCGTCTGGGGGGACCAGGTCTTCGTCACGACAGCCATCTCCGAAAAGGGAGAAAAGCCCAAGAAGCTGCAGGAGGGGGCCCGCGATCCGAGTTCCATGTTCATGGGTCCGAAGGATGCCCCCGACACGGTCTATCGCTGGGAGCTGCACTGCCTCGACCTGAAGACCGGCAGCCCAACCTGGCAGCGCCGCGTGGCGGAACAAGAGCCGGGCATCCCCACCCACCCGTCGAATACGTATGCCACCGAAACGCCGGCGACCGACGGCGAGCGGGTCTACCTGTGGCTCGCTTCGATCGGCAAGGCCTACGCCTTCGACCTGGGCGGGCAGCCGGTGTGGGAGGTCGATCTGGGCGTGTTTCCCATGACTTCGAATCTGGGAACGGGAAGTTCCCCCATCGTGGTCGACGGCCGCGTAATCGTGCAGAGCTATAACGAGAAGGACTCGTTCGTCGTGGCCCTCGATCCAAAGATCGGCGCGGAATTGTGGAAAGCCCCGCGCAGCAAAGGAACTTCGTGGAGCACGCCGTTCGTGTGGCGGACCTCTGCCCGATCCGAGCTGATCACCTGCGGCAACGGCAAGGTGTATGCCTATGCTCCGCAGGATGGGCAGGTGCTGTGGGAGATCGGCGGCATTCCCTCGTCGTTCTCGGCCAGTCCTGCGGCCAACGCCGATACGCTGTTCCTCGGCAATAACGGACCGTTCAGCACGGCTCCGTTGTTTGCGATCAAGGCGGGCGCCGCGGGAGACATCACGCTTCCCAAGGAAAAGATCTCCACGAAGGACATCGCTTCGAGCGACGCCGTCCGCTGGTGGCGCCTCAAGTCGGGGCCGGGCATGGCTTCGGCCGTGGTGGCCGGCGATTTGCTGTATGTGCCGGACGGCTCGATTCTTAACTGCTACGACGCGCAGACGGGCGAACGCATTTATCGCGAACGCTTGCCCGCGGGGAGCGACGTCGTGGCTTCTCCCCTGCTTTTCGACGACAAGCTCTTGTTGCTCGACGAGGAGGGGAATGGCTTCGTCGTGCAGACGGGCCGCGAATTCAAGGTCCTGGCCAGCAACAAGCTCGAGGATGTCTTTTGGGCCTCGCCAGCCGTGGCGGGCGAGAGCCTGCTCCTGCGTGGGGTGGATCGCTTATACTGCATTCGAGCGAGTCGCTCGACGCCGTAACACGATCACCCCCTCTTGCAGGATCATTCAGGATGTCAGCTCAGAGCGCTCTGCGCATCGATGGCCTTGTCGCGCATCCCCTCGAATTGAACTACGACGCGCTGGCGGCGATGGATGCCGACGCACAAGTGGCCGATGTGAGCCGGTTCGATCCCGCTCGCAAGGGGGACGCGGTTCGCCTCTCAGCGCTCCTGCAGCTGGCCGGCGTGAAGCCCGAGGGGGATTACCTCACGCTGCACGCATCGCTCGATGACTTTCATGCCAGCGTGCCGCTGGCCGAGGTGCGCGAGCGAGGGCTGTTGATCTATCGGCTGGACGGCGAACCCCTGCCGCGCCAATCAGGGGGACCGATCCGGTTCCTCATCCCCGACTATGCCGCCTGCAAGACGGCTGAGATCGACGACTGCGCGAACGTGAAGTTCGTCGACCGCATCGAAATCACCCGCGGCCGCGGGCAGGACAATCGCCCGCACGACGAGCAGGAGCATGCCGAGCTGCATCGCCGGCAAGGCCCAGGATGAGCAGCGCTCGGTAAAGATCATCCTTTCCGAGCCGGGGACCTCAGGTCCCCGGAGCCGCGGCGCGCGTGGCAACCTTGATCATCCATTCAGCTCCCCGGGCCTGAGGCCCGGGGCTCGGATGGAAGAGGACGCGCGGAGAGTCTCACCCCCACCAGCCGACCAGCACGCCAAAGCGGTGGGCGAAGACGACGGTTGCGACGGCGCAGGCCGTGAGCACGGCGATCAACACCGCGGCGCCGGCGATTTCGACGCCTTCGGCGCAGCGCGGATCCTGATCGACCAGCGGCGAAGCAACCGCGGCGATCGCGCAGCGGAACATCTCGGCGGCCAGCGCGCCCGACACGCAGAGCGTCAGCACGCACCAGTCAGCCAGCGTGGCGTCGAGCGCCACAGCGCCGACAATCGCCAGCGCGATAAAGAAGAAGTAGACGAAGAAGTTGCTCTGTCCGCGAATGCCGCGGCGGACGCCCCGCAAGGTGCGAAAGCGGTGCGTCGGCGGCAACTCTTCGGCTCCGCCGCTCGGAATGTATCGAGCTGGCAAACCACGCGCCGGGTCGCTGAGCGTTGACACTTGAAGCTCCTTTGCGCTGTCCCTGTGCATGTCGCGGTTACTCCAGGCCGAACGCGCCCGTGGGGGGGATCTGGCCGCCGAAGATCTGGCTGCGCGGCAAGAATCGCGGCTCGATCGCGAACGTCAGACCAAAGTTCCCCTTGCTGGCGTCGATGTTGAAGCCCAGGCTCGTGAGGAACGACTCACCGATGCGGGTGATCGACAGGAACTGGCCGATGTTGCCGTTGCCCGAGATATCGAATGACGTGCCGAACGACGAGATCCACTTGGGACTCATCCAGTAGTTGTAAGACGTACTGACGACCTGCGAGGTGAACGGTCCTTCGAACCAGCGGAAGCCGGCATAGATATTGCCGCGCGGCGGCCGGGTGATGAACCCGCCCACGGTCCAGATCTTCTGTCCCTGATCGAAGAAGTCGAAGGTACCGTCGGAGATGACCGAAGTGCGGTCCCCCGCCTGCCAGCGGAAGTCGTACTGCAGCAGGCCGAAGGTTGCGCCGAAGTTGTCGCGCGAGGCGTCGGGATAGTAGACGGCCCGGGTGTCGAGCATCACCCAGTCCTGGATGCGCCGCTGGCCGGGCAATCCGCGCTTGGTCTGCCAGCGCTGGCGGGCGCCGAAGCGGACGGCCATCAGGTCCTGGGCGATTTCCGTCGGGCCGGTCACGTTGCTGGCCAGGCCCGTGCGAATGGCGTAGTAGCGTTCGTCGAACTGCATCGGCGTGACGCCGCCGAAATCGAGCGTGGCGAACCGGCTGCGGAAGCGTTCGATCGCGTTGTCGTCGATGTTGTCGTAGAGCTGCAATTGCGACAGGTCTTGCGTCGCCTGCGCCACGTAGGCATCGACGTCGAAGACGATCTTGTGAGCGATGCCGTGGACGTTGAGCAGCGTGCTCTCCATCTCCGAGTTGGCGGTCCACATCGGCAGACTGGCGCGCACGCCCACCTGGCCGTAGGCCCGATTGAGCGCCTGCTTGTTCAGATCGGCGCCCCAGTGCGCGAGCTCGCCGAGCCCGTACGGCACGACCTTGAACACTCCCAGGTTCAACGGCAGATCGATCTCGTGGCGGGTGGCGACGCGCTCGCCATTGCCCACCTGTTCCCACGGCAGGAAGGTGAAGTTCTGCAGGTCCTGCGGGTCGGTCGGCGCATTCTGCACGCGCAGCTGGGCGAAGCCGACGTTGGTGTGCGCGTACCACGTCACGTAATCGCCCAGGAGCGACTGGCCGAGCCAGAAATGGTCGGCGCGGGGCAGCCACTGCGTTTCGGTAAAGAAGTTGTTGAGCCGCGCGTCGCCCGTCAGGCTGAACGACTGATTGTCGACCACCTTGAGCAGCTCGAAGCCGGTCGACTGGTCCTTGAACTCGTCGTATTCCTTCTCGTAGTACTGCTCGAGGAAGTTGTAGTCGCTGATCCAGCCCACCTCGGTCGAGAGGCGAATGTCGTAGGGGAGCATCTGCCGGTGGCGGTCGAGGATGCGCCAGCGATAGGTCTTGTCGGGGATGATGTCCTGCCGGGTGCGGCCAAGATTGTCGAGCCCGGTGTCGTACACGCTCCAGGCGTCGAGGAGTCCTGCGTAGCGGCTCGGCGTACCGAAGAACTCGCCCGTGCGGTCGTACTGGAACGAGGTCCCCACCGCCGGCCCGCGGAGACTCAGGTAGTCGGCGCGAATCTTCCAGGCGGTGCCCGCCGGTGCGTTCTCGATCCCCAGCAGCTCGTAGGCATCGAGCTTGGTCAGGATCTGCGTGCCGAACACATTGCGATCCGAGCGGATCGTGACGCCGTCGATGAAGAACGTGGGCTCGGTCAGATCGGTGGCCAGGGTGGGCCAGTAGAAGACCGGGACGTTGCCCAGGTAACCGACGTTGTTGCGGCTCGTCGCCAGCCGCTGATGCTCGACCAGCGGCTCGCCCGTCTGCGAATCGAGTTGCTGCGCGCCCGTCACCGGATCCATCAACGGCCGCTGGATGTCTTCGAAGTAGGCCTCCGACGTTTGCACGCGATAGGCGGGCTGTCCCAGCCGGCTCGTGGTCAGGAAGGTGTCCTGCGCCACGAAGCGATCCTTGCCGAGCTGCCGCAGCACCGAAGAGCGCAGGCGGACCATGCCCACCCGCGAGCGCGTGAGGGCGTCGCCGATCGTGACCGGGGTGAGGATCTCGGCGTCGATCACGGTGCCGACCTGGTTCTGCAGATCGTAATACATCCGCTCGGCCGTGATTTGCCGATCTCCCTCGCGGACCTCGATGTTCCCTTCGAGATAGACCTCGAGCGGCGTGTTATCGGGCTGGAACGCCTCGGGCGTGAGCTGTCCCTGGGGCAAGTTCGCGGTCCAGATCACCATCCGGTCGGCCTGCAGATCGATCGGGCCGACCCCTTCGATGCCGTCGACGATCAGGACCACGCCCGAGTCGATGACGATCGTCTGCATGTTCGTCTCGGGATCGGGATACGAAGTGATCTGCACGGGCGCCGACGAGCGGGGCAGATAGCGAATTCGCCGCGTGCCGGGCGTCAAACCGGCGGGAGGACCCGCGGGTGCGCCGCCGGGAATGGCCTCGGCGAATTGCGCGCGGGCGACGGTCCCCTGGCTGGCCCCGATCCGCCGCTCGCTGCCGCGGGCGTAGATGGCGGGCTTCTCAACGGGCTCGGGCTCCCACAGCGGAATGTTCAGTTGCAGCGGCGCGGTCGATGAGAAGACGCCGTACCAGGTGCTCGCCTTGAGATGCGCGGGCGTGGCGTCGCGC
>JAEUIK010000149.1 GCA_016793185.1 Planctomycetaceae bacterium
GGTTTGTCGCCCGGCCGTCGCCAGCTACCGAGGTGGACCTCGTAGAACGAGAGCGGGGCATTCAGTCCGTTGCGCTTGTCGCGCGACTGCATCCAGGCGACGTCCTGCCACTCGAATTTGTTGATATCGGCCACGATGGAGGCCGTGCGCGGCGGAACTTCGGCGGCAAAGCCGTAGGGATCGGCCTTCTCGCTGTGTCCCCCGCTGTGGCGAATGTGAAACTTGTAGATTTCACCCGCCCCCAGCCCCGGGATAAAGAGCTCCCAGAAGCCGCTGGGAATCAGCTTCCGCATCGGGTGCAGCTTGGCATTCCAGTGATTGAAATTGCCGACGACGCTGATCCCCATCGCATTCGGGGCCCAGACGGCGAAGTTCACTCCTGACACGCCGTCGATCGTGCGCAAATGCGCGCCCAGCTTCTCGTAGCTCTTCCAGTGCTTACCTTCGCAAAGGAGGTGGATGTCGTAGTCGCTGAGCAAGGGGGGAAAAGCGTAGGGGTCGTGCATGGTCGTGCGGCGGCCCTCTTGGTCGGCAATCTGCAACTGGTAGCGTCGCTGGGGCTCGTTGCTCGGCATCGGGCAGATCGCCTCAAACAATCCTGCAGGGTGAATCCGCCGCATCGGACGCGTCTCACCCTCGGTCGGATCGACCACCCAGACCTGCGACGAACTCGGAAGAAAGGCGCGGACGGCCAAGGCACGGCGCTCGCCGTCGACCACTTCGTGCGGACCGAGAATACTGAACGGGTTCTCGTGTTCGCCTCGGATCAGTCGACCAATACTATCCAGTTCCACGTGCGTCCGCACTTTGCCTCTCCTCGCCAAACGCTGATTCTGTAAGCCCAAGGGTTCTTCGTCCAGCCACGCTCGAGAATCGCCGCTCCCGAGATTGGCCCCGACTTCCGGATCATTCGGCATCGGCTGCCCCTAAGGCGGGCACCCACAGCTCGGGGCGGGCAGCCAGGTTCCAGCTCGCGTTAAGCGAGTCGAATCGCCGGCATCCGGAATCTAAGTGAAGTTTCAGGTAGAAGTTACGTTGGCGGCGCCTACTCCAACCAGGGGGCAGGAAGGAGCGAGGTTCCGAACTGGCTCGCCTTGAGTCGCAAGCCGCGTGCCTGTTCGATCGTCCAACGCTCCAGTCGCCCAAGCATCCGTCCCAGGGCACCTGGCCGCCGCGACGCGGGCCGGCGGACTCCCTGAGGCATCGATTCGGAATGCCCCTCGAGCGGCTCGTCTGCGACCATCGCAGCCGCCCCTGCGGCCGACGGGACCGGTAGGGCCGCATCGAACTCGGCGACGGCTGCCTGAGAGGCTGTGCGACCAGTCGCCTCGGCCGACATCGGTCGCGTGTGCGCACTGTCGAGCCGCCACCGCCGGCACTGCACCTGATGGATGGCAAGTGCGTGATCCAGTCGCCGCCAGAGATCGAAGTGCTTAACCGGCACCCGCTCGCCAAACCGCTCCCAGGTCCAGTCGTTCTCGCGCCACTCGGCCAACCCCTCGTCGATGCCCTGCTTCACAAAGCGACTCGACGTCACCAACGTGACCCGCGACGGCTGGTCGAGCGACTCGAGGCCGCGGATGACCGTCAACAGGTCGAGCCGGTCGCCGCAGAGATTCTCTTCGACGTCGGCCACTTCGACTTGCTCGGCGCTGTCGAGCGACTGGACGACAAAGCGCCATTCTCCCGAGTTCGGGCGGCTCTTGGCCTCGGTAAACAGCAGATAATGCGGGCGGGAAACGGGTGCGGACATAGCAGGTGTCACTACAACGCGGTGGGAACGAGGGCGATTTCGCCGGCGGGTCCACGACCAGGAGAGCAGCCGGGCTCACGACTGGACAGGATGCCTGTTTTAATCTATCGGCAAAGTCGCCGCAGTTTCGCCACTCTTCCTGGCTGCCGAGTTTCAGTCGCTTGCCAGAGCGGTCACGACGCGCTGCATTCTGACGGCCGGTGATTCGGCTAGAATGAGCGACCGGATCACGAGTTACGCGCCCGAAAAGGAAACATGCGATGCCCGCCAAACGCCTTCTGATGCTCGTGGGGGACTTCGTCGAGGACTACGAGGTGATGGTCCCTTTCCAGATGCTTCAGATGGTCGGGCACCACGTCGACGCGGTCTGTCCCGGCAAGCGGGCAGGCGAGAGCGTGAAAACGGCCATCCACGACTTTGAAGGGGACCAGACCTATAGCGAGAAGCCAGGCCACAACTTCAAACTCAACTTCGACTTCGATCAGGTTCAGCCCTCAGCTTATGAAGGGTTGGTCATCCCCGGCGGCCGCGCTCCCGAATACCTCCGCCTCAATCCTCGAGTCCTCGAAATTGTCCGGCATTTTGCCGATGCGCGGAAACCGATTGCGGCGATCTGCCATGGACCGCAGATCCTTTCGGCCGCGGGCGTGCTCGCGAATCGGGCCTGCACCGCGTATCCGGCTGTGGAGCCCGAGGTGACATTGGCCGGCGGGCGGTGGGTCCCGGCGGCGGAGAGCGCCGACAACGCCCACGTCGACGGCAACCTGGTGACGGCTCCGGCGTGGCCGGCCCATCCCGCTTGGATCCGCGCATTCTTGCAGGTACTGGGGACGCCGGTCGGCGTCTAGTGGAGTCCGGGATGGCCGGCACTATTCGACGCCTGGCCTGTTCGCTAGGACGCGGTTCGCAGCGCGAGTCCGACGGGCCGTGCGGACGCCATCTCGGCCAGCAATCGTTGCCACGAACTGGCGAGTCCCGGCGTTAGTCGGCCGGCGATCGTCGCCGTCCGCACTCCGGTTATCTCGGGCGTCGTGGCGGGCTGATTGTCGACGGTCATCAATCCGAGAGTCGCCAATGCGGCAGGCTCGAGCGTTTCCGCCGGGCAAATCCGCTCGGCGATGCGCACGATGGGGAGATTCGGAAGCCGCGCCCCAAGCTGCCGCATCAAGAAGCCATTCTGCACGCCGCCTCCGGCCAGGACGATTTCGTCGACCGGATAGCCCGCCGGCAGGCGCCGCAAGGCCGTATCGGCCACGCTATGGGCGAGCAAATGGGTCGCGGTGCACAGCAGATCGCGAACCGACCAGCTCGATCGCACAGCCAACTGATACGCGTCGTTCAGGAATGGTTCGCACGCGACCCCCGCCGGATGCCAGCGGGGTAGCGGCTGATCGTACGCGGGGTTCCGTTGCCAATGCGCGAGCAGGTCAGGGATCTGCTGCCCCTGAACCGCGAGCCGGCCGCCGGAGTCGCTGCTCTGGGTTCCGCCCGAGAGCTTCTGCGCCAAAGCGTCAAGGAGCCGCATGCCGGGCCCCAGCTGAAATCCCAGGACGCGCGGGCGTTTTTCCGCCCGGCCACGGGTCAGACTCTCGGCCGGCACGTAGGTCGCGCGCAGTGTCCTTCCCATATCCACCAGCAAGGTACTGCGGTGGCGCGATTGCAGCAGGCGAGCTTCCGCCAGGGCCGTCATCGGCCCCCCCAGGCCACCCCCCGCAACATCGCGCGCCGGGAGCGCATCGAGCACGTTCAGGCCGGTCTGCTGGGCCAGGACGAATGGATTGACGATGCCCGCGTAGGCGCTCGCGCGGTCGCCGCTGAACGACCACATCCCGGGATCGTGCGCGACCAGCACGAGCAGCCGGTCCGCAGAGACGCGAGCGGCCGCCAGGAGCTCGCCTACGACGTCGGCCTGCAGCTCCGCCAAGCGCTGTCCCATCTGCGCAAGGAGAGGCCCGGTGAGGGGCAACGCGCCGGGCGACACGTTCTCGGCTGCCAGCTCGCGAAGCAGCCGCGCCAGGTCGTCCGGGAGCGGGGCCGCAGCCTGGGCCACGACATCGATCGTTGAGCCGGTTTCAGCCCCCGTCGCGACCAGAGCCGCGGCGACCCGTCCGGCCAACACGGAGACCGTCGCGGCGGCCGCCAGCCGCGGATTGCCCGAGATCGCGCGCAGCGGCGCCGCGGTCACAGCGGGGCGCGGCGCGGAACTGGGATCCGCGCCCGCGGCGGGTTTACTGGCGGGCGGCATGAAAACGCCTCGGCGGGCCTGGGGGCGAGAGCGAGAAACTGCCTGGAGCGACGCACCCACGCGCGCCGCCCCAGGCAGACATCGTGCCGCTTAGGCGACCAGTCGCATCTCGATGGCCACGCCACGGATGCCGGCAATGAACTCTTCGAAAATGCGCAGGTCCAGCGCCGAGGCCGAGTCGCTCTCGGGATGAAACTGCGTGCCGATCGCAAACCAATCCGATTGATTGCTCTCGATCGCTTCCACAACGCCATCGGGACAGCGGGCCGTGGCCGTGAATCCGGGCGCGACTTCGTCGATCGCCATATGGTGGAAGCTGTTCACGCGAATCTCCCCCTCGCCGTAGACACGCTCCATGAGCGTGCCAGGCACGACTTCGAGGGCGTGCCGGTGCGCCGGGTCGAGCGAGTCGCGATGCGGCAGGGCCTTAGGAAGATCCTCGCCGATATGGAGGAAGAGATTGCCTCCCTGGGTCACATTCAAGAGCTGCATGCCGACGCCAATGCCCATGACCGGCAGACGGCGGTCGGCCGCCATCCGCATGAGTGTGCGATCGAACTGCTCACGGCGGGCGTCGAGCGTGCGCGTGGCGGGGTGCAACATGAAGCCGTCGTTGCGGGGATCGAGGTCGGCGCCCCCGACGAAAACCAGCCCCTCGACGAGGTCGACAACGCGGTTCAAATCGTCCTCGTCGGCCAGCGGCGGGATGACGACGGGAATGCCGCCCGCCTTGACGATCGCGTCGAAGTAACCAGCCTGGATGTAGCTGAAGGCGGGCGAGTCCTTCTTGGCCGAGCGATAGTCCGCGTTCAGTCCGATGAGTGGCTTGGAGTTCATCTTGGTCTCCTCTGAGGCACGTCCTGTGCCTGGCTTGGGGGGGAATGATGGTCGCCGCGCAGACGCGTTCGAGCGGGGGACCAACGAGTGCTTCCGGCCCAGCAGGGAAACCCGTTAACGAGAGGCGGTCGGCAAGGACCGATCGAGGAGGCAAAAAAGAGAGCCACGCAAGCAGCTGCGGTTGATTGTCTTCCCTGACGATTCTGACTGGCCGTGTTTCGTTCGGCGCCCATCCTTAGGCACTCGTTGTCGAAAATCCTCCAGCGTGTTTACGTGGCTCCCTCACAAACGATCGGTGTCACCCGGTATAGGAGGAGCAAGTGCGTGCGAGTCTATCGCGACCTTTCCCCCTCGCAAGGAATTCGCTTATCTTGTGGCGAATCCGTTAATTCCCCCAACATCCTGAATAGCGCCAATGCTGTCATGGCATTGCTAGCGCAGTAGTTTATGCCGATTCGCCAACTTCTCAGTGGGGCGAACGGCGCGAGGCAGGGAGGGACCTCCCGCCTGCGACGATTGGGGAGGTTCCCCCAAGGGCACCCTGGCCGCGGAACGCTGATTTCAGGCGTTTCTGCTCCTGTTCCACGCGCTCGCGAACCGGTATTCTGAATCGCTTGCCCCCGTGCGCTCCCCCCCCTGCTCTGCCGACCCCGTAGGTTGAAACTCACCGCATGCGGTACCGCAACGTCTGTCTCGAAGCGTTTGGCTACACGATTCCCGACGAGGTCATCACTTCGGCCGAGATCGAAGCACGGCTAGCGCCCCTCTATCACCGACTCAAGCTGCCCGAAGGGCGGCTGGAGCTGATCACCGGGATCCGCGAGCGACGATTCTGGCCGCGTGGGACGCTGCCCAGCACGGTCAGCGTCGAAAGTGCCGAAAAGGCCCTCACCGCCGCCGGAATCGAACGCAGCGAGATTGGCGCCATGATCCACGCGTCGGTCTGTCGCGATTATCTCGAGCCCGCAACGGCCACGGTGGTGCATCATCGCCTCGGCCTCGGCCCCCAATGCCTGATCTACGATGTGAGCAACGCCTGCCTGGGGTTCATGAATGGTCTGGTGCAACTCGCCAACATGATCGAGCTGGGCCAGATCCGCGCAGGCCTGGTCGTTGCTTCGGAAGGAAGCCGCGAACTGGTCGAAAACACCATTGCAGCGCTCAACCAGGATCTGTCGCTGACGCGTCAGAACGTGAAGCTGGCCGTGGCCTCGCTCACGATCGGCTCGGGCAGCGCCGCGGCGGTGGTGGTCGATCGGGAGCTCAGCCGGACCGGCAATCGCCTGCTGGGGGCGGTCGCCCGCACCAACACGAGCTTTGCCGACCTGTGCCATAGCGGACGCGACGAGTCAGTGGCCGGCGAGATGCGGCCGCTGATGCAAACCGATTCCGAAAAGCTCTTGCTGGCCGGAGTCGAACTGGCGCGCGAGACCTTCGAGGACTTTCTGGCCGAGCTCGATTGGAGTCGCGCGTCGATCGACAAGTCGTTTTGCCACCAGGTTGGCGTGGCGCATCGCAAGCTGCTCTTCGAAGCCCTGGAGCTCGATCCCACGATCGACTACGGCACGGTCGAAACGCTCGGCAACACCGGTAGCGTCGCCCTCCCGACGGCCGCGGCGCTGGGCATCGAACGGGGACATCTCGCTCAAGGGGATCAGGTCGCCATGCTCGGCATTGGTTCGGGCATCAACTCGTTGATGCTCGCGGTGGATTGGCAGCGGAGCCTTGTCGCGACGGAGGGCACGCCCGCCGAGGCGTCCCTGGCCGATGCCGTGGCGGTCGAGAATCGCGACCCCGCTTGAACCGCGCAGCTACTCGGGAAAGATGCTCTTGGCGACGGGGAGCACGACCCGGGGCATCGAGACCGGCGAATTGGGAGCTGCGCCGGGCTCGCCATTTTGCGCGGGATCGCCCGCTGCCGCTGCGCTGGGGCTTGCCTGTGGTGCCGGCGGCAGAATCGATTCGGCGGGAGCGTCCCCCAGTTCCCCGGGGAAATCGATCGGCTGGTCAGCGTTCGACTCGGGCGGCAAAAAGCGGGCGGCTTCGCTGGATACCGATTCCGCCGGCAGTGTCGCGGCCGGCAGGTGGTCCGGCGCCGCAGCCATCGCGGCGGGAGCGTGTGCGGTTGCCTGGGTGGCGACGACCGGCGCGCTGGCGGCCGCGGGTTGAGCGTCGGGCTGCTTCGTCCTGGTCTGCCCGGCGCCGCCGTGGGCCGAAACGGCGGCCCAGTCCTTGCGCTCGCGGGAGCTGCGGATATTCATCGCCTTGCGGTACTTGGTGACGGTACGCCGGGCGACGGTCAGCCCATGCTTGGCAAGCTCTTTGACCAGTTCGTCGTCGCTGTAGGGGTTTTCCTTGCTCTCGCCGTCGACGATTTCCTGCAATTTGAGCCGCACCGCGTCCCACGCGACCTCTTCGCCGCTGGCGTTGGTCGTTCCGCCGCCGAAGAAACGCTTCAGCGGGAAGATCCCGCGCGGCGTTTGAATCCATTTGTCGTCGACCGCCCGACTGACCGTCGTCACGTGGACTCCGACTTTGTCGGCGATCTGCTGCATTTTGAGGGGCTCGATGTGCTCGGGCCCCAGGTCCAGGAACTGCGTCTGATGATCGACGATGGCCTGCGAGACGCGGGTCAGCGTGTTGCGCCGCTGCTCGATCGATTCGATCAGCCACTGGGCCGAGTTGATTTTCCGCTTGATCCACTCCTTCGTCTCGGCATCGCGCGCGTTCATCAGCAACTGGCGGTGGTAGGGACTGATGAACAGCCGGGGCGTGTTTCCTTCTTCGAGCCGCACGCGATACTTGCCGTCCTCGCCCAGTTCCAGAAACACGTCGGGCGTGACCGTCGGCACATGATTCGAGTTGAAATCGGCGCCGGGCTTCGGGTTCAGCTTGCGCAGCTGCTCCTGCGTGGCCTGAATGACCTCGAGCGAGTAGCCGGTGCGGCGCTCGATCACCGGGATCCGATTGTGCTCGAGATCCTCGAGGTGGCCGGAAATGATCGTGCGGAGCTGCTCGTAGTAGGGCATGCCCGGCTGGAGCTGCAGCAAGAGGCACTCGCGCAGATCGCGCGCTCCGACGCCGGGGGGATCGAGCTTCTGCACGACCGCCAGGGCTTTTTCGGCCAACTCGAGATCGGCCGGGGCGGGATGGGGCCCCAAGAGGTCTTCGAGGCGCGTTTCGAGGCGCCCGTTGGAGTCGAGACTGTAAATGATCCGCTCGCACATCTGGCGGAGGGCGGGATCCAGCTCGAACCAGGCCAGTTGATCGCGCAGGTATTCATGCAGCGACGGCGGCCGCGAGATCATGTTGGCCATTGCGTCGTGCTTGCGATCCCCTTCCTCTTCGACCCGATTGGCCGACGGGCGCGGCCGGTCGTCGAAGTGCTCGGGGAACTCGGCGTCCATCTGCAGGAGCCGCTCGAAATCGTCCTCGTTGTTCTTCGTCTCGTCGACGACCAGCTCGCGCTCTTCCGTCGTCGGCGAATCGGGGCTCTCGGCCTCGGCCGTTTCCTCCGGCAGGTCGGGATCTTCGTCTTCGCGCTCCAGGCAGGGATTCTCGTTCATCTCCTGCTCGATCCGCTCCTCCAACGCCAAAATCGGCAGTTGGAGGATCTCCATCGACTGGATCATCCTGGGAGCCAGGACTTGCTTCTGGACCAGCCGGAGTTCTTGGCCGAATGAGAGTCGCATAGCCGAACCAACTTCCGTGAGGAGCCGCTGCTTCAGGTCCGCCTGCCGGGCGATCCTCAGCAGGCTCGAAACTGTCGCAGCCGGAAACCCCTGTACCGTTCGAATGTCGCTTGGTATTCGCCAGACGCAGGGCGGAGCTGCCGCGTCGACGAGGTCTCAGTTCTCAAAATTTCTGTCGCCCCGACAGGGCATCGGTCAAGATTTCCTTGTTGGCAAACTCTAGCACGCTGCCGCTGGTGATCCCCCGGGCGAGCCGAGTGATCAGCACGTTCGTCTCGGCGAGCAAGCTTGAAATGTGCAGGGCCGTGCCATCTCCTTCGAGCGTGGGGTTGGTACCCAAGATCACCTCGCGAAACTGCCCGCCGCGGACGCGTTCGTACAGTTGATCAAGCGTGAGCTGATCGGGGGTGATCCCCTCCAACGGCGCGATTCGACCTAACAAGACATGGTACAGGCCTCGATAGCCTGTCTGTTCGATCGCCATCAGATCGCGGGGCTGCTCGACGATGCACAACAGCGTTCGGTCGCGGCGCTCGTCGCGGCAGATCGCGCACTGATCCTGCTCGGCCAGATTATAACAGGTCTGGCAGTAGCGGACATTTTCTTTCACGTTGCGAATCGCGTCGGCGAGTCCCAACGCGTCGTTCTTGCCGACTCGCAGGACATGGTACGCCAACCGCTCCGCCGACTTCTTGCC
>JAEUIK010000189.1 GCA_016793185.1 Planctomycetaceae bacterium
GGCGCAGCGCGTGGGAGGATTCGACGCCGCCAAACACGCGGTCCGGACCAACCAAGGACGCCGCCTCATGAACGAAATGCGGCAGCTCGTCGCTGACATTCAGAGCGACGAGCGGGCGACGCTCGCCGAGCGCTTGCGTCAATCCCGGCGGAGCGCCCAGGTGACGACCGCCACGAACCTTGCCGGGGCATTGATGGGGGTGGGGCTCGTGGCCCTCGCTTTCGGTTTGTTCCGCCGGGAAATCTCGCATCGCCAACGCGCCGACGACGCTCTCCGGCAGCTGGCCGCCATCGTCGAATCCTCGGACGACGCCATCGTCAGCAAAACCACCGATGGCACGATCGTCAGTTGGAACGCCGGGGCCGCTCGGGTCTATGGCTATCGCGCCGAAGAGGCGATCGGAAGACCGATTTCGATCCTGTCACCGCCGGACACCGTTGACGACATACAGTCCGTCCTCGACCGAGTCTGCCAGGCCGGACACATCCAGCATCTGGAAACCCGCCGGATCCGCAAAGACGGTCGGCTCATCGACGTCTCGCTGAGCATCTCGCCGATCAAGGACGAGAGCGGCCGAGTCGTCGGGGCCTCGACCATCACCCGCGATATCACCGAACAGAAGTTGCTGCAGCGCGAGGTGCTGGAGATCGCGGCTCGCGAACAGCAGCGCATCGGCCAGGACTTGCACGACGGCACCGGCCAGGAATTGACTGGCCTCGCGATGCTCGCCGAACGCCTGGTTGGCGAGCTCTCTTCGCAGCGCCTGCCGCAAGCGGAACCGGCCGAGCGAATCGTCGAGGGCTTGGAGCAGGCGCTCGAGCACGTGCGCGCCCTCTCGAAGGGGCTCGTGCCCGTCGAGCTCGACGCCGAAGGCTTGATGGCGGCGCTCAGCGACCTCGCCATGCGCACGAGCCAACTGCACCAGATTCTCTGCACGTTCGAATGCGTGAAGCCCGTGCGGATTCTCGATAACCAGACCTCAACGCACCTGTACCGACTTTCCCAAGAGGCGGTTACCAATGCCCTCAAGCATGGCCAGGCCACGGTCATCACGCTGCGGCTCACCGACGACGCCGGTGGCATTCGTCTGGTGGTCCGGGATAACGGCCTGGGGATCGGGAAAGAGCTGCCCGAGTCCGGCGGGACTGGGTTACGCATCATGCATTACCGGACGAGCTTGATCGGCGCTAAGCTGCAAATCCGGGCCGCGGTGCCGCGCGGCACTGAGGTCGTGTGCACCCTACCGCATGCACGCGAACCGGAGGCCAACGGTCGCGAATCAGGCACCCCTCACCCCCCCGAACCCAAGCGGGCGATGGTTTCTTAACGCGTTTTGCAGCTCAGCTTTGCGTCGAATCGATCAGCCGGCCAACGATCCGAATCTCCAGTCGACGAGCAGCACAGTGGCTCGCCGGGTGAGGAGATGGGGCACCTTGAGCCTCCCCAGGGGCGTCGGCGGATTCCTGGAGGCGATAAGTTCGAAGTCGAGGTTTTTTCGTTTTTTGAAACTTGCGACTGGAATTGCGACCGAGCTCTGCTACATTAACTGCAGCTAATGCCAAACCCTCAAAAACCTGTGCAACGCTAATGACCCGGACTTGACGGAGATCTCGGCGCGATACACCAAACTCGAGTTTGGCTGTTGCGACGTCCTTCCGGCAAGAACGTGGTACCTGGCGCAGGTTTCTTCCTGGGGATTCTCCCCGCTTGTGCCCGGTCTGACAGGTTGCCTGTCATTCGTTCTGCGTTGGGCGATTGCTCACTAGCTCGTACCGGTCAACCTCGGCTTTGGTGTAAACGCGCCCAGCGAATTCCCTGGGACGATTTCCGCGTTGCACCCCGTAACACGATGGATGACCGATGAACAAGCAGAATCCCCGGCGCCCACATGGACTGGCTTCGCGCACTTCCGCTGCGTTTGGACGGGTCGCGGTTCTGACGATCGCGTGGCTGTGCGCCACTCAGGCCGCATCGGCTGGCTTGATCATTATCTCAGCCCCCGCGTCGGTTCAGCCCGGCGCCCTGCAAAGTCAAACCGACGCCTACATCTTTTATGAGTCGACCACGACCCTGAACGCGGCGCTTCCCGTCGACATCATCTCGCCGGGCACGTACAACCTCGCGACCCCGGATAATCCTGGATTCATCCCCGCCGGAACGGAGGTCAACAGCTACATGCTGCACCGCGAGTCGGTGGCGAACCAGCTCAGTTCGGTCATCGTGGCGGGCACGTTCCCGAACAAGATCCTCGGCGTCATCATCGGAGACGTGAATCTCGACAACAGCGATCCCATCCTCGGCAATCCAGGAACCTCGTACCCGACCGGACTGGACTATCGCGGACTCGAAGTGCCGTACACGCTGCTGGCCGACGTAGTCTTCTGGAGCGGCAACCAGGTGTTTATTTCGGTCAAGTCGGTAACCGCCGACGTGATGGACCAGGTGCGCATCATCACGGCTGTGCCCGAGCCCTCGACGCTCGCGCTGGCGGCGTTGGCGGCTCCGTTGCTCTACGGAGCCTGGCGGAAACGTCGGTATCCGGCGAACTAGCTGGCGCCTGCGAACCTGGATCGGCTCGAGACGAATTCCCAACCGGCGTCCTGTTTCCCGCAGGATCGCCGGTTTTTTTGTTTCCCGGCGCGCGCAGCGCGGGGGGCTCGGTCGGCCGCGAGCCGCTGACAGGAAGGATCAGGTGTCAGCTTTGCCGCTGGGTTGCCGCGGCGAGAGCAGCAGCGCCTGCTGCAAATAGCCCTGCGCTTCGGCAAAGCGCGGGTCGATCCGCAAGGCGGCGCTGAAAGCATGAGCGGCCGCTTCGCCCTCTCCCCGCCGCAGGTGAATCAGGCCGCTTTGCATGTGACATTCCAGTTGGCCGGGCGCGATCTGCAGCCCCGTCGCGAACGCTTCGAGCGCCTCCGCGTCGCGCCCCTGTTGGGCATGAATCCGCCCCAGATAAACCCACGGTTGGGGCTTTTCCGGAAACAGCTCAATCGCGTGGCGGCATTCGGCCACCGCTTCGTCGTAGCGTTGAGCCGCGCTCAGCAGTTCGGCGAGGCAGAGCCGTCCCTGCAGGTCCACCAGGTTCAGACGCAGCGCCCCGAGCGTCTGCTCAAACGCCGCCGCTTGATCGCCGGCCGATTGCAGCAACCGCGCTTGGCGATAACGGGCGAACTCCAAGCCCGGTTCCCGATCGAGGGCTTGCTGATAGGCTGACAGGGCCGCCTCCGACTGGCCCATCTTCTCGGAGATTGCGCCACACAACAGCCAGGCTCGTGCTTGCTGCGGATCCAGCTCGATCGCCTTGGCAATCGCAGCGGCGGCATCCGGCAGCATTTCCAGGTCGAAGCATAGAAAAGCCAGTGTGAGCCAGGCATTGAGCCGGGTGTCGTCCAGCCGGACTGCCGCGACCAGTTCCTGCAGCGCCTGCTCGACTTGTCCTTGTTGGGCGAGCAAGGTGCCGAACAAAAAGTGGCCCGCGGCGAGCTGCGGGGCGTGCTCTACGACTTTAGCCAACTCGGCCAGCGCCGCCTCGACCTCGCCCGAGTTCAGCAGGCGTTTTGCCAGCAACACATGCGCCACGTCGCCGGGCGCGATGGTGACCTTGCTGTGGGACGGTTCGCGCATGCCGGTGCCGTTCAGCACGAAGGGACGTGAATCGAGCCGGGAATTCGTGGCAGACGTCGAAAGTTCGAATCCAGGCATGCGTAGGTCCGCGCTTTCCAAACCCTTCGACGGTCGCCACGTCTTACCAATCTATTCTAGCGCGAACCCGGCCGCGGGGCTCGGTTTTCCACATTCGGCCGTTCCCGACGCGACCGTCGCTTCCCCCGCCGTCGCAGCCGCCGATTCCTTCCGGGCGTCCGGCGATTCGCACTGCTCGCGGAAGTT
>JAEUIK010000233.1 GCA_016793185.1 Planctomycetaceae bacterium
TTTGCGGTCGAAACCTTGGCGCGAGTCCTGGCCGACGCATTCGCCGGCCTGACGATCTGGCCCAGTCGCGACGAGCAGGATCCGCTCCGCACACTTTAGTGGTTACCTTGAGGTGCCCACACGCATCGTCGCACGCGCGAAGATTTCCCGGTTCTGGCGGGCGCGGGGCGGGTGAATCGAGTGTCCCCTGGGCACGCGGCCGACGAGTCGGTTCTGCAACGCACGCCCTTCAAGCGATTGCTGCCCAACGACTTGAGCGATCGCTGTTGGCATCGTTCGTAATACCTGCCGGTGCGCGGCGTTCGTTGACTCGGACCCCCCCACATTTAGAATGACAAGGTTCGCCGGAACTTGCCGCGATGGTCCGGACGACCGCGACGTAACCTGTGGGCACGCCGGGAGAAACCACGATGAGCGCGCACCCCGTCGGACGATTCTTGACGGCCCTGCCCGTCTACAACGAAGTGAATCACGTCGGCGACGTGCTGAGCGAGGTCTTCCGTCATAGCGCCGACGTGCTCGTCGTCGACGATGGCTCGACCGACGGCACGGCCGAGCGCCTGGCCGCGTTTCCGGCGCTGCGCGTGGTGCGCCATCCGCAGAACCGCGGGTACGGGGCCGCGCTCCGCACCGCATTTCAATACGCCATCGAACATGAGTACGACGTGCTGGTCACGATCGACTGCGACGGGCAGCATCAGCCGGTGCGGATTCCCGAGTTCGTCGCGGCCGCCGCGGCGGCCGAGATGGTCTCGGGCAGCCGCTACCTGAAGCTCTTCGGCGAGGACTCGCTGCCGCCCGAGGATCGCCGCAAGATTAACGTGCAGATTACGGCCGAACTCAATCAGCGGCTGGGTCTGCAATTGACCGACGCCTTTTGCGGGTTCAAGTCGTATCGCGTCGCAGCGCTCCAACAGTTGGATCTGACCGAGAACGGCTATGCCATGCCCCTGGAGCTGTGGGTGCAGGCGGTCGCGGCGGGCTGGCGGATCGTCGAGCTGCCGGTGCCGCTGATTTATCTCGAAGAAGCGCGCTCGTTCGGCGGCGCACTCGACAACTCAGCGACCCGGCTCGAGTACTACCACCGCGTCATCGAGAGCGCCCTGGCGCGACAGCGAATCGGCGGCGCCGACGCCGCCGCGGGCGCTACCCTCTGCGGCGACTGCCGTGAGGTCGCGGGATGACCGTAGGCTGTTCCATGCTCGAGTACCGCCGCCTGCGTGCTCCCCGCGAGAGCGGAGCCCGACTGATCGAGCCGCCGCTCGGCGAGATCCCGGCGCTGATCGCGGCCAATGAGGAGCGGCGCCGGCAGGCGCCGACGGAGCTCTGCGGCCGCCCCCTGGCCGAACTGGCTGCGCAGGCCCGCGGCGAACTGCTCGCAGCCGCGCGGCAGCACACCGCCCGGTATCGCCCGGTCCCCCCTCCCGCCGCAACGGAACGCGTGTTGCTCGCCGGCCATCAACCGCAGCTCTTCCATCCCGGCGTCTGGTACAAGAACTTCGTGCTCAGCCAGCTCGCGGGCCAGGAGCGCGCGGTGGCCGTCAACCTGCAGGTCGATAGCGACACCATCAAGCGCACGGGAATTCGCGTGCCGGGAGGATCGGTCGTCGCTCCTGCGCTGGAAGAGATTCATTTCGACGCGCCAGGTCCCGAGATCCCCTTCGAGCAGCGCCCGATTCTCGAGCGTGGGCTCTTCGACAGCTTTGCCGAGCGCGTGGCGGCGCGACTGACTCCGCTGGTGCCCCAGCCCCTGGTCCGCGAATTCTGGCGGCTGGCCGTCGGCCGGGCCAACGAGCAGGCTTCGCTCGGCGCCGCGCTGGCCGAGGCCCGGCACCAACTGGAGGGTCAGTGGGGACTCTCAACGCTCGAACTCCCGTTGAGCAAGGTCTGCGGCCTGGCCAGCTTTCGCTGGTTCACGCTGCACAACCTGGTCGAACTGCCGCGGCTGCGCGAGCAATACAACGCGGCGGTCCACGAGTATCGCCGTGTCAATCACGTGCGCAGCGCCAACCATCCGGTCCCCGACCTGGTCCAGGAGGACGACTGGCACGAGGCCCCCTACTGGATCTGGCAGAATGCCCAGCCGCGGCGGCGGCGGCTGTTCGTGCGCCGCCGTCGCGATGCGCTGGAGCTGCGTACGCGGGACGCGGTCGTGGGCGAGCTGCCGCTGGGAGCGAAATGCGGCGACCAGCGCGGCGTCGAGGGACTGGCCGCCTTGGCGGATCAGGGAATCAAGCTCCGCACTCGCGCGCTGATGACCACTCTGTTTGCTCGGCTGCTGCTGGGGGACCTCTTCCTGCACGGCATCGGCGGCGCGAAGTACGACGAGGTGACCGACCTGCTCTTCCGGCGATTTTACGGCGTCGAGCCGCCGGGTTACCTCGTGGTTTCGGCCACCTTGGAGTTGCCGATTCCGCACCAGCACGCGCGCGAGGAGGATGCCCGGCGGGTGCGCGGCCAGTTGCGAGAACTGTCGTTCCATCCGGAGCGGTTCCTCACGGAGGATCAATTGGGCCGCGGCGAGATCGCCGAACTGGCCCAGGCCAAGCGGCTCTGGATCGGCCAGGAGCCGACGCGCGAGACGGCGCGCACGCGGTGCCGCGCGATCCGCGCCGTCAACGAAGGGCTCCAGCCGTGGGTGGCTCCGTTGCGCTCTCAACTGGAGCAGGAGCTGACCGAGATCTCGGCGCAGCTCAAGTCGCGGTCGATCCTCGGCGGGCGCGAATTTTCCTTTTGTCTTTACCCGGCGCAAATGTTGCAGGATTTTTTGCTGGCAATTCCCCCCGCAACTTCTTAGTCTTATGCCCATGACGGAGCGTATCTTACAACCCGAAGGGATGCGGACGGATGAGCGCCACAGTTGGCCCAGCGGCAGGCCGCGCAACCGGTTCGAGTAAGCGGAAGCAATCGAAACCGAAACGGTCGAGGTCGCCCGTCGCGGCGGCAGTCTCGCTGAAGGGAACTCGGCGCTCGAAACCGTCGCGTCGCAAGCCGTCGGCCCGCTCCGCCGATTCGCGCCCGGCAACGCTCTCCGTCTCGGCGGTCCGTGCCCGGCTGCCAGTTGCAGCTGTCTCCCGGACCGTTCTGGCCCAGGCCGCTACGCCCTCGAGCGCTGCGTCCCCTGCACCGCGGGCCAGTGCAACCGTCCCCCGCAAGCCGGCCAGCGCCTCGGCAGCTCCCGCGTCGGGCAAAGAGGAGCGTCGACGTAAACTCCTCAACGACTGGGGGTTGGCGGGTCTCGAAGCCGTCGATTGGCCGCGCCTCGCTCCGGCCGGGACAGGGGACCATCAGGCCATCTATCAGTTCTTGCTGGCCACATTCCAATCTCCCTCCTACGAGTCCTTTCTGTCGGCGCTCGACGAGCCGCACTACGAACCGAGCGATCGCCTGCTCGTCAAACGCGGTGACCAGGTCCTCGGGCATCTGCGCCTTGCGCGGCGCGTCATGCAGTTCGGCGCGCTGGAACTTCCCGTGGCCGAAGTGACGGCCCTGGCCGTGTTGCCCGAGTATCGCGGAGTGGGGTTCGGCAGCACCTTGCTGGGCGCCGTCGATCGCGCGCTCGCCGAGGACGGCACGCTGGTTGCCACCTTGCGGACGGGCATCCCGCAGTTCTTCGGCCGGTCGGGCTGGAGCCTCTGTGGTCGGCATTCCTACAGCCGCGCCAGCGCCCGCGAAGTCATTGCGCAGTTCCTCCCCCATGCCGACAGCGAGACGCCGCCGCGCTACATCATTCGCCCCTGGCGACAGGTCGAGCTGCCGGCGCTGGTACGGCTTTACCGCCAGCAGATCGCCGGCGGCGCAGGGGCGTGGCAACGGACCGAAGCCACCTGGCGTTGGCTGCTGGGCTCAAAATCCTTCGATCAGCTCTTCGTGGCGATCGATGGCCCCGATCAACTCGAGCTCGACGACGCCAACGCGCCGATCGTGGGCTATCTCGTGCTGCGCGACGACGCGATCCTCGAGATGATGACTTCGCCCGACCACCCCGAGGCCGCCCGCGAGCTGCTCGTGCGTGCGTGCAGCGAACTGATCGAGCGGAATCATCACCAGGCGATCACGCTGCACGCGCCTCCCGATCACCCGGCCCACGCCTGGTTCGAGTCGATCGGCGGCATCCGGCAATGGCGCGAAGCCGATGGCGGCCGGGTGGGCATGGCCAGGATTCTCGATCCGCTCAAGTTCCTCGAGCGCGTTGCGCCGCAATTGCACGAGCGCGCCGAGGCTGCCGGCCTCGACCGACCCACCGAGCTCGGGCTGCAGGTCGGCCGAGACAAGTTCCGCCTGATCGCCAGCCGCCGGAGCGTGAAACTTGGTTCCCCGCAGTTAGGACGCAGCTACCTGACGCTGGGGCGCGGCGATTTCACCCGACTCTTGCTCGGACATCTCGACATCGACGAGGCGATCGCCACCGGCCAGGTCGAAGCCTCGACCCGCACCGCCCGGGAAACGGCCCGCGCCTTGTTCCCCCGGCTGCCGCTGTGGCGCTCGCCGCTGGACGAGCCGGTGTGCTGAACCGGCTTACCGAACCGCTGTATTGCGCGCGGCCGCACGACCGCTCGCCGCGCGTTATTTCGCGGCGCGCTTCGCGGCAGCGACGACGTTTTCGACCGTGAAGCCGTACTGCTTCATCAGCACGCCCTCGGGAGCCGAGGCGCCGAACCGATCCATGCCGATGAATTGGCCGCGCGGTCCGAGGTAGCGGTCCCAGCCCTGCCGCACTCCCAGTTCGACGGCCACGCGCGCGGTGATGTTGGGTGGGAGGACCTGGTCGCGGTACGCCTGGTCCTGCGCCTCGAAGAGCTCCCAACAGGGAAGGCTCACCACGCGGGCCGCGATTCCCGCCGCATTCAATTGCTCGCGCGCGGCGACGCACAGCGCGACTTCGCTGCCGGTTGCCAGCAGGATCACGTCGGGCTTGCCTTGCGGGGCGTCGACCAGCACGTAGCCGCCGCGGGCGGCGCCGGCGGCCGGCGCGAATTGCGTCCGATCGAACGTCGGCAGGTTCTGTCGCGTCAGCACCAGCGCCGCGGGGTGGTTCTGGAGGCGCATGATCGAGCGCCACGCTTCGACCACCTCGTTGGCGTCGGCCGGACGAAAAACATGCAGCGTGGGGATCGCGCGGAGCGAGGCCAACTGCTCGATCGGTTGGTGCGTCGGTCCGTCTTCGCCCACGCCGAGCGAGTCGTGCGTGTAGACGTAAATGACCGGCAGCTCCATCAGTGCGGCCAACCGGTTCGTCGGTCGCAGATAGTCGCTGAAGATCAGGAACGTCGAGCCGTAGGGGCGGAGGTGCGACAGGGCCATGCCGTTGAGGGCCGAGGCCATGGCATGCTCGCGAATGCCAAAGTGCAGGTTGCGGCCGCCGTAGTTGCCGGGCTGGAAGCTCGATTCGCCCTTGCCGGTGAGCAGCGTTTTGGTCGAGGGAGCCAGATCGGCGGCGCCTCCCATCAGCCAGGGAACCTGCTCGGCGATCGCGTTGAGCACCTTCCCCGACGAGACGCGGCTCGCCACCCCCTTGGGATCGGCCGGAAACGAGGGGAGCTGGGCGTCCCAGCCCTCGGGGAGCTGGCGCGCGGCCATCTGCCGCCACTCGGTCGCCAGTTCGGGATGCTGCTGGCTGAATTCCTGATACTCGCGCTGCCAGGCGGCGTTCTGCTGCGCGCCGCGCTTGCCGATCGTGTCGGCGAAGTGCTCGAGCACCTCGGGCGGGACGAGGAATTTGGCGTCCGCCGGCCAGCCGTAGGCTTCCTTGGTCAGCTTGATCTCGGCGTCCCCCAGCGGCGCGCCGTGAGCTTCGTGCGTGTCCTGGGCGTTGGGCGCCCCGTAGGCGATGTGGCTGCGGACGATGATCAACGTCGGTCGGTCGTCGGTTTCGATGAAGCCGCGATAAGCGCGCTCGAGCGCTCCCAGGTCGTTGGCGTCGTCGACATGGATCACGCGCCAGCCGAAACCGACGAACCGCGTGCCCACGTCCTCGCTGAAGGCGAGGTCCGTGTTCCCTTCGATCGTGATGTGATTACTGTCGTAGATCCAGCAGAGATTCGAGAGCCGCAAGTGCCCGGCCAGCGACGCGGCTTCGCTGCTCAGCCCTTCCATCAGATCGCCGTCGCTGCAGAGGGCGTAGATGCGATAGTCGAACGGTTGATGCCCGTCGCGATGAAAATGGGCCGCGAGCCAACGCTGGGCGATCGCCATGCCGACGCTGTTGCCGACCCCCTGCCCCAGCGGACCGGTCGTCGTTTCGACGCCGGTGGTGTGGCCGAACTCGGGATGCCCCGGGCAGCGGCTCTCCCATTGGCGGAAGTTGCGAATATCGTCGAGCGAAACGGCCGGCTGGTCCTGGACTTTTCCCGACTTGTCGGCACGCTTCACGCCGGCCAGGTGCAACAGCGAGTAGAGCAGCATCGACGCATGGCCGCAGGAGAGGATAAAGCGATCGCGTCCCGGCCAGAGGGGGTCGGCCGGGTCGTACTTCAGCACGCGCGTCCAGAGGGCATAGGCGACCGGCGCCAACGCCATCGGCGTGCCGGGATGCCCGCTGTTGGCCGCCTGCACGGCGTCCATCGACAGGGTCCGAATCGTATTGACGGCCAGTTGATCGATTGAGATCGGGGTCTTGAGCATGTTGGGCGGGAAACTCGCCGCAAAGCGAGTGCAAAAAGGCTCGGGAAACGGCCGAAAAACGGGGCCGCGAATCCCGCTGAGTGTAGGGATGCCGGCGGGGGGCGTCAACGCGACGCCGCAGCCGGGGGGCCGGCGGTTGGGCATGCCAATGTGCGGCGCGCTTACGATTGCCGCAGATGCCCCGCGCTCGACTGGAAGTACTTTCGCCGCCGGGCCGTCGTTGCGTCGCTGGGCTGCTGCTTGAGGTCCGCCAGGTTCGACTGGCAGTACCGGCAGCCGATCGTCTCGAGGTGAAAGGTCACGTACGCGGCATGCGCCTCGGGCAGCACTCCCAGCAAAAAGCTGCCCAACTGCTCGCGCGAAGGGCAGGTGAGCCGATGGCGGCGCCAGATTTCGCCCAAGGTGTGCACGCCCGAGTCGCGCCGCGAGTGGGTCAGCAGCAGCCGATCGTGCAGGGCCCGATCGCGGCGGAGCGCCTCCTCGATGCGCGTCATCTCGTCGGCCGTGAGGGCCTCTTCGAGATAGCCAGCCAGGTCGCTGTCGCTGATGTCGCGCGTCATGGAACGAACCAGTGTGCTTGTTTCGGGCGCCGTTTCAGTCGCTGGCGTGCAGCTCGGGAAACACATCCTGCGGCAGCCCTTGCTTGCGGACGGTCGTGCGCAGCCGGGCCAGGAAGTCGAACTTGTGATTCGCTACGGTTTGCTCGGAGATCTTCAGCGCTTCGGCCACGTGCTTATTGGGAACCCCCCGCACGAACAGGAGCTCGATGCACTGGATCTTCTGCCATTCGCCGCGCTCGCGCCAGCGCGCGAGCTGCTCGTCGAGTGCCCGCGCAAGCGACTCTTCTTCGAGCCCGCGCCGCTCGCCGCTGCGGAGCATGGTGCTGGCCCGGCGGGCCGAACCGGGCAGATCGGACGCCCCCCGGCTGTTGTCGGCCTGCGACAAGGGGAGCGCGGGGCGGCGCCCTTCGCGGCGCAAGTGATCGGTCAGCTTGTGCGCGGCGATGCTGAACAGATAGCTTTCGAGCGGCCGGCCGCCGTCGTAGTTCGGCAGACTCGTGAGGAACCCGATGAAGGCCTCTTGCACCACGTCCTCGCTGGCTGCGCGGTTCCGCAGGCGGCTTTCGACGAAGGCCAGCAGCCGGCCCTCGAAGCGCGCGATCAACTCTTCCCAGGCCTGCGTGTCGCTGGCCCGGACGCGTTCGATCAGCACAGCGTCGAAGTCGGTGGCGGCTGGCATGCCCTGACTCGTCGTCCCAACTTCGCGTCGCGCGTCGCTCGCCCGCGCGATTTGCGCGGCGCCCGTCGCCGTGCGCCGGAAGCGATTATACCAACCCTGGTGCGGCAGTACGAATCGGCGGCGCGCGGTTACAGGCGGAGCGTTCCCACCGCCAGCAGGATGCCCAGGGTCGTGATCGCCGCCACCAGGGCGCCGGTGGCGAGCTTGAGTCGCCCGCTGTAATAACCCCGGGTGGCGGTGTCGATCTTCAAGTACCCAAACAGCGTGCCCAGCAGGGCCAGCACCAGCGCTGCGCCGGCGCCGGCGTAGCGGAGATTGTGCTCGACGACGCTCTGCCGCCACGAGCGTTCGATCAGCCGTTGATCGGCCGCATCGAACTTGAGCAAGAGGTGCGTCTCCCAGGCATCATCGTCGGGGAGACCTGGCGGCGGACCCTGTTCGTCGTAAGTCGCCGCGACAAAGTCGGTGAGGATTGTGTGCATCGGAATCGACACCTGCCGCGCGGCCTCGGCGCCCAGCAGTCGCGTCGCGTAGTCGCGCGTCATCTCCAGCAACAACTCGGCCGCGGCTTCGTGGCTCTCATCCGGCGAATCGTAGAGCCGCCCCGTCGAGCGGCGCATATGGAACACCCCCTGGCCGTCGAGGTACTCCGGCTTTTCGATCAGCCAGTCGGGGCGGACGGCGTCGGCCAGTCCATCCGCGGCGGCCGTCGGAGTGGCGGCCGGAGCTTCGCGCGTCGCGGCGGCCGGCGCCGCTGGAGCTGTCTGTGCGGGGAGGGGGGGCGGCGCCGCGGCGCGCGGTGTCGCCGGAATCGGCACAGCAGGCGGAGCTGGCGGCGCAGCGGGAGCAGTCGGCGTCGAAGGCACTTCGGGCAAGTCGACGGGCTGATTGACGGCGACCACCGTGGTCCCTTCCGGAGTCACGACCACCTCGGTCTCGTCGGCGCCATGCGGTGCCGCGGTGACCAACGGATCGGATACGACCTGGGTCTCCGCCGCGCCCCCCAGTGACTCCGGGAGACTCCACATCATCAGATGGTAGGCGATCAACAAATCAGCCCACGTCCCTTCCTCCGGAGGCTTGCCCGGGGCACGCTTCGGGGCCGGGGACGCGGGTGGGCTCGAAGGTGTCGCGGCGGCCGGCGCAGCCGACGGCGACTGAACGGGGGGCTGAGCCGGAGGCAAACTGCGAGCCGCACGATCCGCGTCACGCTGCTCGATCCGGGCGACCTGCAACCGCTGAGCTTCCGCCGCCATCAGGTGCCGCTGTGCCTCACCCCCCGCCCGTCGCTGAGTCGGCTGTTGCGGCTTGTTCGCAGCCAACGCGGCTTCGACAGGAATGCCATCGGGCTCTTGGTTCTCAATCTCAATGACCAGCTCCGAATCGCTCAGAACGACCTGGAACAGCTGGCCCCCCCGGGACTTCGCGCGCTCGGCCTCGATGCCGTGCAAGTACTCAAAGACCTGCCGCAACTCCGGTGGGTCGATCACGCGCGATTTCTTGCCCGCAGACACGATCAGAGCCACGATCCGCGGCGCGTCGCCCCGCCGCGATTCCTTGCGCAGTCGGGCAATCTGGTTCAGCGGCAGTGCATCTCCGTGCCGCGCGCGGATCTCCATTTGATCGAGCGAGGCCAACGTGAGGGGGCCGTCCGCGTCCGAGGTTTCGCCCGCGCCGATGAGGTCCACGATCGCCAGGAACGTGGCAGCGAGCGAGTCGGGGGAGATATTTCGCTGCGCCAAGGCGTTGGGCTTCAACTCGATGTGCAGCTTCGCGCCCGCGGGCGCAGGGTGCACCTCGCGCGCCGAATCGGGCCGAAATGCCCCGCGCTCGAACGGCGCGAATCCATGCTCGTCGAAGTGCTGCGACGAGAGCTTCCAGCGGTCAAACTCGGCCTTGACCCGGGCACGCTCGGCCAGAGCTTGCGCGCGCGCCTGCTCGAGGCGCACGCGATAGGTCGGGCTGAAGCGAGCCGCGGGGCCGTCAAGGAAATCGTCGACCCAGCGCAGATCGTGCTCGTCGACGTGACGCGCGGCAAAGGGAATCGACATGAGCAAAACACCGACGAGGGTCACGCCGACGACTACGAGGATCCCCAGCGCCCCGACAATCGGCGCCCTGCGGCGGACCAACAGCATGAGCACCACCGCCACGGCCATGGCCAGCCCCAGCGATCTCAGCCCCCCCAGGCGGAAGCCGACGAAGAGGATCGCGCAGGCCACGAACAGGGTGAACAGCGCGCCCAGACACCCGAGCGCGCCGTGAGATCGGGCCGGTGGCAGGGCACAAGCCGGTCGCGA
>JAEUIK010000251.1 GCA_016793185.1 Planctomycetaceae bacterium
GGCCATGAGATAATCCCGCCCAACGCGGCTGGCGCCCCAGGGCGACGCGCGTCCCACCCCACAACGCACGCCGACACACCCCACGCCAACCCCAACCCAGCAGCGAGTCTTGATCGAGCCCCGGGCACGACAGCGGCTCGCCGGCCCGATCGGTCCATCCGCGCGGAGTCAGCACCATCATGCACGCGACCGGTGGTCAATCCACGGCCTCGTCCCTCTCGCCCGAGGCGAGCGCCTACGGCAGTCCGACCGGGCGGCGCAACTTTCTTATCGAGGGGCTGGTCGTTGCCATCGGCACCTTTGTCGGCCTGGTCCCACTGCTAGCCGGGGTAATGGTCTACCTCGACCCCCTGCGGCGACGAGGGGGCGCCGGCGAGTTCATCCGGATCGCCTCGCTCGACAGCCTGCCCGATGACGGCATCCCCCGGCAGTTTCCCGTGGTTGCCGATCGGAACGACGCCTGGAACCATTACGCCGCGCAGCCGCTGGGGTCGGTCTTCTTGCGCCGCCAGGGGGACCAGATCGAAGCGCTCAACGCCGTCTGTCCCCACCTGGGCTGCATGGTCGACTTCCAGCAGGACCGCGACATTTTCCGTTGTCCCTGCCACAACAGCCTGTTCGAACCCGACGGCGAGCGGATCATTCCCCCCGACGGCAATTGTCCCAGTCCCCGCTCGCTGGATCCGTTGGAAGCGCAAGTCCGCGGCGCGGGGGGAACCGCCGCCGTATGGGTGAAGTTCCAGAATTTCCGTGCCGGCACGCCTGAGAGAATTCCCGAAGCATGAAGCCTTTGATCGACTGGATCGACCATCGCGCCGGCGTACGGGATTTAGTCCGCGCCGCGCTTTACGAACACATTCCCGGCGGGGCGCGGTGGCGCTATGTCTGGGGAAGCACGCTCGTTTTCGCCTTCACCGTGCAGGCGATCACGGGCATCTTTCTCTGGATGGCCTACAGCCCCAGCACGCAGACCGCCTGGGAAAGCGTCTTCTATATCCAGTACGAGATGCAGGGTGGCTGGCTGCTCCGCGGTCTGCACCACTTCATGGCGCAGGCCATGATCGTGCTGCTCGTGCTGCATCTGATGCAGGTCGTGATCGACGGCGCCTACAAGGCCCCCCGCGAAGTCAACTTCTGGCTGGGCCTGATCCTGATGCAGATCGTGCTCGGGCTGTCACTCACCGGCTACCTGCTTCCCTGGGATCAAAAGGGATTCTCGGCCACGAAGGTCGCCACCAACATCATGGCGCTCGCTCCAGGCGCGGGGCCCATGGTGCAGCGTCTCGTCGTCGGGGGGGCCGATTACGGGCATCACACGCTCACGCGGTTCTTTGCACTGCATGCGGGCGTCTTGCCCGGCCTGTTGATCTTCTTCCTCGTGCTGCACGTCGCGCTGTTCCGGCGGCACGGCATCCATGTCGCCAAGCGCGGTCCGAAATCCGACGCCACCTTCTGGCCCGACCAGGTGCTGAAGGACGCCGTCGCCTGCCTCGCGGTGCTCGCAGTGGTGCTCTTCCTGATCCTCCGGCACGGCCTGGCGGGGGGACACGGTGATCAGCTCCCCGGCGAGTACCTCGGCGCCGAGCTCGGAGCGCCGGCCGATGTCGCCCGGTCCTATGCCGCCGCGCGCCCCGAGTGGTACTTCCTCTTCCTCTTTCAGTTCCTCAAGTACTTCCCGGGCGAAAAAGAAGTCATCGGCGCGATCGTCATTCCTGGGGTCGTGATGGGATTGCTGTTCCTGATGCCATTCCTCGGGCGCTGGAAGCTGGGGCACGGCTTCAACGTGCTGTTCCTGTTGGTCGTCATGCTCGGCGCCGGTGCGCTCACCGTGCAAGCGCTCTCGCAGGACGCCCAGGACGAGTCGTTCCAGGCGGCTGTCGCCGACGCCGAAGTGCGTGCCGCCCGGGCGCGGCAGCTGGCCCTCACGGCCACCCGCATTCCGCCGGCCGGGGCCGTCACGCTCTTGCGCGATGATCCGCTGCTGGCTGGCGCCGACCTGTTCAAGACCCATTGCGCTTCGTGCCATGCCTATGCCGACGCGGAGGGGCAAGGACTGGCGGCCGAGAAAACCGCAACCGCCGCGAATCTCGCCGGCTTCGCCAGCCGCGACTGGATCGCGGGGCTGCTCGACCCCGCACAAGTCGACGG
>JAEUIK010000257.1 GCA_016793185.1 Planctomycetaceae bacterium
GTCGCCAGCGTCGCCGCCCCTCACCCTAACCCTCTCCCCGGAGTACCGGGGCGAGGGGATTAAGGCATCTTCGTCTTCGGTTTTCTGTAGCCGGCCTCTGTGAGGCCGGTCTTCAGGATCCTTCTCCCCGTTCCGGGGAGAAGGTGGCCGCAGGCCGGATGAGGGGCTGCACGCTGGTTGGCCTTCGTGGCTCGCGGCGGTTGGAACGTCGCCAGCGTCGCTGCCCCTCACCCTAGCCCTCTCCCCGGAGTACCGGGGCGAGGGGATTAAGGCATCTTCGTTTTCGGTTTTCTGTAGCCGGCCTCTGTGAGGCCGGTCTTTAGGATCCTTCTCCCCGTTCCGGGGAGAAGGTGGCCGCAGGCCGGATGAGGGGTGGGGTGCTGGTTGGCCTTCGGGGCTCGCGCTGGTTGGAACGTCGCCAGCGTCGCCGCCCCTCACCCTGGCCCTCTCCCCGGAGTACCGGGGCGAGGGGACAGAAGAGCCGGCCTCGGAGAGGCCAGCTACAGAAGAAGAGGGGGAACCGAGGTCACTGGCCTCGGCTACAGACGGCGAAACTCCTTTACGCTTGTGCTCGGCGGCGGCGAAGCGTTGCAGGGGCCAGTTCGGGAGCCAGATGCAGAGGATGCGCTTCATGGATCAAGCCCTCCTCGGCAAGTTCCAACTCGATCGATCGACCATTCGGTCGGCACATTTCGCCCGGGGTGCGCGAGCGGAGGACTTCGACCCGCCACCGGCGCCAGCCCGACGTCGGCAAGCCTTCGACGCGCAACCGCATTTCCGACCAGGCATTCCCTTCGTCACCGCGAGGGCGACTGACCAGCAGTCCGAGGCTCCCCCCCTGCTCGGCCGCGAGCTGCCAGCGCCGGCCGACACGGCTCTCGAGCCGCTCGGGCCAGCAGAGAACGGCCGCCACGGCTCGGCACCCCAAGGTTTGCGTGAGCGCCCACTGCTGGTCGCGTGGATTTCCGGGACGGACCAGGATCAATTTCTCTAACTCGATTCCCAAGCTGGCGGCCGCCGGCGGATAAAATCTCCGCAGGGGATCCACCACCACCACGGCCCCGCCGTTGCGGCTAGCTTCGCGGGCTGCCACCAGGGCGAGCGTGGTGGCCCCGCTTCCCGGCAGGCCAACCCACTCCACCAGCGAGCCCCGCCGGAATCCCTGGGCCGGCAACAGCCGGTCGAGCCCGACGCAGCCGCTCGAAATCCGCTCGGCCGCAAGGCGTGTCGTCCCTTGCCGCATCCGTTCGCGCAGGGTCTGGATCAGGTCGTCGCGTGATAGCATGCCAGCACCGGTCGCTCCTGAGGTTACTGTACATGCGAACATGTATTTGTCAAGTTTCGGCAAAAAAAGCAAGGGGACATTAGCCGGAGTCGAGCCTTGAATCGCCGCGGCTGGCCGACTAGACCAGGCACAGGCTCCGAAACGGATCGCCGCGTCCCCCTCCCCGCCCGCACACCTCCCCAGGACTCGTACCCCGATGCTTCGTGGTCTGCACCTCCTCGCGTTCTTCCCCGTCGCCCTGTTCGTAGTCACGCCTCCCGTATCTGGGGCCGACTTCAGCCGCGCGGTGATCGTTGCCCCGCCGCAGGCGAAGAACCCGATTGCGAAAGCCATTGAGGTGCTGGCTGCGGAGGCCGAGAAGCGCACCGGGCTGCGGTGGAAGGTGGCCAGCGCCTGGCCCAGCGATCCGCAAACGCCCGTGATCGCCGTCGGTCCCGCGGCCGAGCTATCCAAGTTCGCCGGTCCTCATGCTCAAGCGTTGGGGGCCGAGTCTCCCCCAACCGGCGCCGAAGGATATCGCATTCGCCTCCGCCAGTCGGAGCAAGCGCCGCATCTCCTCGTCGTGGGCAACGATCCGCGCGGCGTGCTATTTGGCGTCGGGCACTTGCTGCGCGCGTTGCACATGACGCCAGGAAGGGCGACGCTGGCCGACGATTTCGACGTCGCCACTGCGCCCCGCTACCCGCTGCGCGGTCACCAACTGGGCTATCGTCCCAAAACCAACTCGTACGACGCTTGGGATCTCCCGCAGTGGGAGCAATACATTCGCGACCTGGCGATCTTCGGCTCGAACGCCATCGAGCTGGTCCCGCCCCGCACGGACGACGCCGCCAGCAGTCCGCACTTTCCCCGCCCTCAACTGGAAATGATGACCGGCATGTCGCAGATTGCCGACGCCTACGACGTCGACGTCTGGATCTGGTACCCGGCGATGGACAAGGATTACAGCGATCCTCGGACGGTGGAGTTTGCGCTGGCCGAATGGGACCGCGTGTACCAAGCCGTACCGCGGATCGATGCGATCTTCGTTCCGGGAGGCGATCCGGGACACACGCAGCCCAAGCACCTGCTGGCGCTCCTGGAAAAACAGACCGAGCTGCTGCACCAGACGCACCCGCAGGCCGAGATGTGGGTCTCGCCGCAGAGCTTCAACGAAGCCTGGATGGCCGAGTTTCTCGAGATTCTGCGGCAGGAGCCGAAATGGCTGACCGGCGTCGTCTTCGGCCCGCAGGTTCGCCTCAGCTTGCCGCAGCTGCGCGCGGCGGTGCCCGCGCGGTATCCGATTCGCCACTACCCCGACATCACCCACAGCCGGCAGTGCCAATACCCGGTGCCCGACTGGGACGTCGCGTTCGCCGTGACATCGGCGCGGGAGTGCATCAATCCGCGCCCGACCGGCATGGCGACGATCTTTCGATTGCTGCAGCCACACACCAACGGCTTTCTGACCTATTCCGAAGGGTGCAACGACGACGTCAACAAATTCATCTGGAGCGGACTGGGCTGGAACCCCGACACGCCCGTCAGCGACATTCTCCGCGACTACAGCGGCTATTTCATTGGCGAGCGTTATCGCGACACCTTCGCGCAAGGTTTGCTGGCGCTCGAGCGCAACTGGCGCGGCTCGGTGCTGGCAAATCCCGGCATCGAGACGACGCTGCTGCAGTTCCAGGATCTGGAGCGGCAAGCGACGCCGGCCGAACTCCGCAATTGGCGCTTGCAGCAAGGGCTCTATCGCGCGTACTACGACGCTTACATCCGCCGGCGACTGATGTACGAGACCGAGCTCGAAAACGAAGCGACCGATCGCTTGCGACAGGCCAAACGCGACGCGACTCTGTCGGCCCTGGATGACGCCGAGGCGATTCTGGCCCGCGCCGACCGCGACCCGGTAGCCCGCGATCTGCGGGCGCGCGTCTTTGAATTGGCGGAAGCGCTCTTCCAGTCGATCCAGATGCAGACGAGCGTGCCCCGCTACCAGGCGATCGGCGTCGACCGCGGCGCCACGCTCGACACCGTCGACTTTCCGCTCAATAACCGCGAATGGCTGGTCGCGCAATTCAAGACCGCCCGAAATGCCGGCAGCGAGCGCGAACGCCTGGCGCAGATCGACGCGCTCGTCCGCTGGACCGATCCCGGCCCGGGCGGGTTCTACGACGACACGGGCAACCCCGCGCGACAACCGCATGTCGTCTGGGGACTGGGCTTCGATCGCGATCCCGCGTTTCTGGAATCCGCGCATGCCGGCTTCGAGGAGACCGACGCGGTTCTCTCACCCGAGGGGAAGCTGCTCGCGCCGCAGCGGATCGCCTGGTTCGATCATGCCGAGGCGATGCTCGAATTTCCCCTGCGGATGCGCTATACCGAGCTTGACCCGGCGGCGCAGTACAAACTCCGCATCGTCTATGCGGGAGATTCGCCGCGCAAGCAGATCCGGCTCGTCGCCAACGATCGGATCGAGATCCACCCCATGCTTACCAAGCCGTTTCCCTGTCGGCCCATCGAGTTCGAAGTTCCGCGCGCCGCGACCCAGGGAGGCGAACTGAACCTGGCCTGGTATCGCCAGAGCGGGCTGGGTGACAATGGCCGGGGCTGCCAGGTGTCGGAGATCTGGCTGATCCGCGAACCGGATCCAAAATGATTCAGTCGGTCAGGCATTTACGCCCGGCGACAGATTCGGGAAATACTGGCATACCATGGAGCGAAGTGCGCGACGCGCGCCCGCCGCTGCTTCAACTTTATAGGCTACCTTGAGGCGGTCCGACGATTCACTCCCCAGGTTACAGCGTGAGCGCGGAACACTGGCAGCAGGCGTTTCCACTAGTGTCCCTCGCTGGCGCTTCGGGCTAGTGTTTGCCAGATTCAGCGGGCGTGGGAATTTCCGGGCGTGTCGTGGTGGTCAAGCCACTTGCGTTACCAGGTGAACTGCGCGCCTCCCGACCCGACGTGAAACGCCTGACGCGCGTTGATCTGGATGTCGTAGTTCGCATAGAGGCTGAAGTGGCTGTCCACCACCCACGTGAAGCCACCCCCAAGCACGGCCCAGTCGCGGCCGTAGTTCAATCCGCGCGTCAAGAAGCTCGCGCCGCTGATCCCCGCGAACCGCGCGTTAAGGACCGTCTCGGGCTCAAGGAACTCGTGCAGCCAGATCGCCCGCAGCTCGGGCACGAGCGTGGGGCCCGCCGCGGTCTGGTACGTGCGGGCGAGGCGCGTGCCGAGCAACCCGCGGAGAGCGTTGGTGTCGTTGCCGCGGACAGCTAGATTCAGGCTGTCGGCGCCCCCTTCGGTCAGGTCGTTCTGTCGCACGTAGATGTATTGCAGCGCGGCGAAGGGCTGGAAGAGGGTGCGTCCCCAATAGAGCCGGACACCCCGTTCGCCATAGAGAGCCGATTGCCAGCCGTCGTAGTTCGA
>JAEUIK010000274.1 GCA_016793185.1 Planctomycetaceae bacterium
AGTTTGGCACGCAACAGGCGCTGGTCTATCTGATCGGCGAAAAGTTCATCAACTTTTTAGAGGCAGCAGAAGGCGATGCCAACTTTACCGCGGAAATCCCGGCCTTCGTCGCCCAGATCAGGAGCATCTTCGAGCCGTGGCAATTGGCCGAGTATCTGGACAAGGCCCGGCAGACCGAACCGTTTCAGGCCGAGGACTACGACGACCCCGATGAGGCGGAGTTGGAACAGCAGCTTGAGCTGCGCCGTTCGGCTGCGGAATTGCTACTCGTGGAACGGGCGCGGCAGTGGTTGATCGAGGAGTGACGGCCGGGAGACTTCCGCTGACTATCAAGAGTCGTTGAGCTGGCCGTCGAGGACCCGATGTTACTCTCGATCGACGAAGCACACCTGTTCTTCAAGCTGCACCGGGCGCTGATGTTCTTCGTCAACGATCGCCGGCGGGTGCTTCCCGATAAGCTCTCATCCCCGAAGGAATTCGGAGATCAGTCTCCTGCAGCGCGCCTCAAGGTTCGCAATGCCCTAGTTGACGACGTCGATTTGATCGAGTCGTTCGTGGATCAGAATCCGTTCGACTTCTCGGAGGAAGAGCTCGACCTCGTGCTTTCGTGGCGGCACCTGGTCGCCGGCAGCTTCTATATCTACCGGGAGTTGAAAAGCTACACGGTCTTCCTGGATGCCGGGGAACAGCCGATCGCCTATGGCGTCGTGGCGCTGACGCAGCCCTTCGAGGAGATGATCGGACCTTATTTACCCGTGCTGACGGAGACGGTGCTGCTGCCATTTCGAGAGAAGATCATCTACGACGGTATGCTAGCCGGCCCTGGCGTGTCGCTCTCGTTCGGCGCCGGTATCCGCCGCATGCTCAAGGAGAGCTACGACCGGGCGAAAGATCGGTATGGCATCGTCACGTCGCTGCCGGTCAGCGAGTTGCCCGCCTCAGCGAAGAAGCCGCAAAGGGCCAGTAATAGGAATCCGAAACGGCGGCAAACGCACGACGTGCAGGACGTGCTGCGCGTCATCACCGGTCTGATCGACGAGTTCTGCCGAAATCACCTGAACGATGAGTATGCGGTGCTGTGCCGGAAGCTGGCTGAGAAACTCGCTCGGAAGCGGCCGTCGCCATTGCTCAGCGGTAAACCGAACACCTGGGCTTGTGGCATCGTTCGCACGATTGGCATGCTCAACTTCCTGAGCGACCGATCCAAAGAACCATCGATGAAGATGAGCGATGTCGACAAGGCCTTCGGCGTCGGCGAGAGCACTGCCTCGGGCAAGTCAGCGGAAATCCGCAAGATGCTGAAGTTGCACCGGTTCGATCACGAATGGATGCTGCCGAGCCGTGTCGACGACAATCCGCTCGTGTGGTTGTTGAATGTCAACGGCTTCATGATGGACATCCGGGATGCCCCCCGAGAAGCTCAGGCGGTCGCCTTTGAGCGGGGTTTGATTCCTTATATCCCGGCCGATCGCGACGAGGCGAATTGAGTACAGGCGATTCGCGACGACGCGGATTCAGCCTCACTGCCCAGCGATGGCGCTGTCATTCCTCGGATATTCTCGCTCCCGCTCACACGCGACCGTCGCCCACCGAGTGAAGATGGAATCGATTGCTGACAGCGCCGATTTCGCGATTCTGTATCAGCACCGAATGACACGTATGAATGGTTGTCGAGCGAGAAGTGGCACAGGTCGTCGATCAGGTTTTCGGGTCGCTGGAATACGGAATTTGATGCAGAAGCGGTGGTAATTTCTGCGAATTCGCGTAAAATTCGAACAACCGACGCAGCCTGTCGGTCTTGCGTTTTTCTTCGCAACTTGGCTCCGATGCGCGAGTTGTGAAGTTGTCGAAGAGTGTAGTCCCCTGCCGGATCGCCGCCTCCGAAGCCGAAGGTTAGAGGTTCGAGCCCTCTCGGGGATACTTTCTTGGCTTTCGTTCGGCGCGGGGGTTCAGCGGGGTCGCCCTGGTGACCGAGCGGAGCGCGCCGCGGGATTTGCAAAGCGCTCAGTCGCGGCGCGGAACTCCCAGGCAAATCCGGAACCCATCGCGCGAATCGGAGTAGCTGGGGCTTTGCAGTCCCAGTCGAACCGCGCAGCGGGCGTTGCCCGGCACGTCGAAGTAGTTGCCGCCGCGGCAGACGGGACGCGGGTTCTCCGCGACGACGTGCAGCTCCTCATGCCCTCCTTGCGGATCGAAGTCGTCGAGAATCACCTCCCAGACTCCGCCGCACATGTCCGCGAGGCCGAAGCCGTTGCGTCCGCGCTCGCCGTAATGATCGACCGGCGAGACGAACGAGTATCCGTCGCTCCAGGGGGCTTTGCCCAGCGGCCAGGTCTGTTTCCGGTCCGGCAAAAAGTCGACGGCTGAGATATTCAGTCGCCCCTCGCCGTCCTGCAGCTCGTTGCCCCACCAGAAGTACAAGCTCTCCTGGCTGCCGCCGCGGCAGGCGTACTCCCACTCGGCCTCGGTGGGGAGTCGATATTCCAGCCCGGCGGGGAGTCGTCCCGCGGCCCGTTCGCGCGCGGTCAGCCAGCGGCAGAACGCCCGACCGTCGTTCCAACTGACGCAGACGACCGGATAGTGGTCCTCGAGCGGGAAGGCGAAGTTGGGATCGCGCCAGCTCTTGCCGGGCATCGGCTCCCAGGGATGCGTGACTTGGGTGGTCAGATGATAACCGCGCCACTGCGGATTGAAGCACTGCGTCTTGCCGCCCGGCCGCTCGGCATCGGTCACGTAGCCGGCTTCGTCGGCAAACCGGCGAAACTGTCCGACGCTGACCTCGGTGCGCCCCATCCAGAAGCCCTCTTTGACGCGCATCGGGCGCGGCCGCTGGCCTTCGTACGACTCGCGGTCCGTTCCCGCTTGAGCTCCCCCTTCGATGCCGGTCGCCCAAGCCTTCTCTGCCGGAGTGCTCCCCATCAGAAACTCGCCCGGCGGGATGTAGACCAGTTCCAGCGACACGCCGCCGCTGAGATCCGCCCTGCGGGTCGCCCCCGGCTGCGGCGGGTCGGCATGCACCTCGAGCGTCAGCCCAGCGAGGCTGCACCCGATGACGACGACGATGCGAAACCACAATCGGGCGACGGGCACTTTGAGGGGATTCATCGACAAATACCTGTTGACCGAGAAGTGCGAACTGGACTCTGGTTGGGCGCAATCATCCGCCACGGGGGTAGATATTGATGTTCCCTCGCGCGCATTGCAAGTTTCGTCGGTTCGCGACGGGGGTTGTGCCCAGCTTCGAGCCGTGTCCGCCCGCGACAGCTCCGGCGTCGCCCGGGGGATCGCAGTCGGCCGCGGACAATGCCTGCTTCGGGGCAGCGCTGAGGATTTGCATTCGCCGCAGCGCCCCTTTACGCTTCCGGAACTCGTCGACGACGAGGGCGGGTTCGACGACCCCGCCGTCACCGACAATGAGACCCTCGTCATCCCTAGTTGCACCTTGCAGGAAGGACCTTATTTCCATGACAACGTCTGCTGGCAAATTCACGCGCCGAAGTTTTTGTGCCGCGAGTGCGGGCCTGGCGACGATGGGATTCAGCCGCCTGGCCGATGCCGCCGAAGGTGACGCCCCCGAGATGATTACGCAGATCGCGAAGTTCAAGCTCAATCTGGAGAAGGAGGCCGAAGGAGTGGCGGCGTTGCAGGAGCTGTGTGCCGCGGTTGAAAAAGACGAGCCGGGCGTGCTCGTCTACATCTGCCACCGCTCGTCCAAGAATCCTGACGAACTGGTGTTCTTCGAGGTCTACAAGGACCAGGAAGCCCTCAAGGCGCACGGCCGAACGCCGCACATGGCCAAGATGCAGAAGTCGTTCGCCATGCTGTTTCGCCCGCCGCTGGAAGTGACCCGGTTGGATCGCGTGGGTGGGTTCGCCCGCTCCTGAGCGATCCGCAAGGAACGCGCGGCGCTATTCCATCGTCAGCACCGCGCGGAACCGGGCCTTGCCCGAGATCATGTGCTCGTAGGCATCGGCCACCTTCTCCAGCGGGAAGCACTCGTTCAGGGAGCGGACGCCAGTGCGGGCGCTGAAGGCCAAAGTGTCTTCCGAGTCGATCGAGGTGCCGGAGTACCAGCCCTGTACCCGGCGATTGCCCATCAGGAGAAAGAGCGGCGAGATTTGCATCTCGTTGACGGCGCCGACGACGATGAGTGATCCGCGCACGCCGAGCCCGCCGGCGACGGCGCTCATGGCGTCGCCGGCCGTGACGGTCGCCAGAATGACTTTTGCCCCGCCGAGCTGCTGCAGCTCGTCGGCCGGGTCGCTCGCGCGGCTGTCGATGTAATGGTCCGCGCCCAGGCGGCGCGCGAGCTCCTCCTTATCGCCTCCGCGGGCGATACCGACCGTATGGAAGCCCATTTTGGCAGCGAACTGCACGCCCAGATGTCCCAGCCCGCCGAGCCCGAGGATCGCGACGAGATCGCCGGGCCGTGCGCCGCTGTTGCGCAGCGCGTTGAAGGTCGTCAGCCCGGCGCACAGCAGCGGGGCGGCAGCCGTCGGCTCGAGCCCGTCGGGCAGATGCGCGACAGCCCCCGCCGGCGCAACCATGTACTCGGCATAGCCGCCGTCGTAGGTGACTCCGGTGGTGCGTGTTTCGGGGCAGGCGAAGAAGTCGCCGCGCCGACAATGATTGCAATGGCCGCAGGAGCCGCCGTGCCAGCCCACGCCGACGCGCTGACCGACTTCGCATCCGGCCGCGCCCGAGCCGACGGCGTCGATGACCCCCACCACCTCGTGCCCCGGGACGCGCGGATAGGAAAGTCCCTCGAAGGTACCCTCCTTGGTCAATGCATCACTGTGGCAGACCCCGCAAGCCTGAACCTTGATGCGGACCCACCCGGCGGCTGGCTCGGGAATCGCGCGTTCGACGATCTCGAACGGGGCCTGGGGACGTGGGACCTGAGCGACGCGCATCGTCTTCATGGGTTCCTCCGACAGGATCGCGCTCTCGTAGCAGAAGCCGCGGGTCACGCAGCTGCGATTTCCAACGATGCTCCGCCTGGCTGCGTCATCCTACGAGTCGAAGGGGCGGCGGACAATTGGCCGGCGGGGGAGGTGTGCGCTGACAGTAGTCAGCGCGGCGCGGCAGGGACGCGCTGCCGCTCGATCTGGTCGATCTGCCCCTTGTCGATCAGGCCTGCATCGAACTCGTCGAACTCGCGCGACCGCGGCAAGTGCAGCACCAGCGAGCTGCATTCGTCGTAGCGCAGGGTCCCGCGCGACAGTTCGCAAGCGAGGACGTGTCCGCCGATTTGGCGATCGTCGCTGAGGAAATGCCAGTGATAACCGGCGACGTTGAGCGTCCCCACCCAGGGGGGGCAGCGCAAGCCGACGAGCGTGCCGCGGACGTTTTGATGGCTCCATGTCACCTGCTGTTTGACGACGTCCACCAGCGGCTTAAACGGGGGCGACTGGGCTGCGACGCTGCGCAAAGTTAGGGCCGCGAACTCGCCGTCGATGCGGATTGCGTAGGGAACGTTGCGGCGCGCGAGCTGCTCGTCGAGCCGGCGATCGAGGACGTCGAGAGAGGGGGCGGCCAGGCCTTCGATCCGCCCATCTTCCGTAAAGAATTTGACGGCCGCAAACGGGGTCGTGTCGTCGAGACTCACGCGGTGGATCGTTCCGTCGACGTGTGCCTGATAGATCGCGCCCTCGAGCACGATCATCTCGCCAGCGAGGCGACTGAAAGTGCCGACGCCGAAATCTCCCTGGGTGAGTACTTCGCCGAGCGTCGGTCCGGCAACGTAGTCGCCCGCCGCCAGTGCGGCGACCAGTGAGAACTGCACGAGCGCGTCGTCGACAGCGACCGATCTCGGCGTGGGAGCACGAGCGGGGGGCTCCTGCAGCGGCGAGCAGCCGGCGGCGTGGGCCGCAATCGCGGCCAGGGCAATCCATCGAGCCTGGAGTTTCACGGTGGCGAATTCCTGGTGGGGTGCGGCAGACTGGGGCGTCAAGTTCGCCCCACCATAGCATCGAAGCCGCGGGGCGGAACACCCCGACCGGAGTCGCTGTGAGCTGGACAGATATGCGTGACTTCGTCGGGACGGCGCGAGTACAATGATGCCGGCCCAAGCAGCGTGGCTCGCGGGGGAATCGTCGAGATTGATCTGGGGGCGGATCGCGATGGTTGGCCGGGGGATTGGCAGACTCGCTTGCATCGTCTTGTTGTTCGCGCCTGCGGCAAGCACGTCGACCGCGGCGGAAGAGAACTCGGCTGTGGGCCGCAAGATCGACGATCTGCAACTCGTCGACGTGCACGGGCAGCCGCGCTCACTGGCCGCACTGGGCGAGCAGCGGCTGCTGGTCGTCGCCTTCATGGGCATCGAGTGCCCACTGGCCAAGATTTATGCTCCGCGGCTGGCGCAACTGGCGAGCGAATACGAGGGCCGGGGAGTCGCGTTCGTTGCCGTCGATTCCAACGACCAGGATGCGTTGACCGAGATGGCGGCCTTCGCCACGCAGCACGGCTGGCAGTTCGGCTTCTGGAAGGATCGCGATCAGAGTGCGGCCGACCAATTCGGCGTCGAACGCAATCCAACTGTGTTCGTGCTCGACCGCGAACGAATCGTGCGGTACCAGGGCCGCATCGACGATCAATATGGCCGCGGCACTACGTCGGGCTATGCGCGCCCCGAGATCAACCGCCGCGACCTGGCCACGGCGCTCGACGAACTGCTGGAAGGCAAGGCCGTTTCGCAGGCAACGACTCCCGTGGGGGGCTGCCTGATCGGACGGCGGCCTCGTCTCGCACCCGAACAAGAACGTACCGCCGCCGGCGAAGCGGTTACGTTTTCCCAGCATATCGCGCCGCTCCTGGATCGGCACTGCGTCGCCTGTCACCGGCCGGGCGAGATTGGTCCTTTCGCGCTCACCGATTACGACGAGGTCGTCGGCTGGGCCGAGATGATTCGCGAGGTGGTGGGTGAAGGGCGGATGCCCCCCTGGTCGGCGAATTCGCCGTTCGGCCACTTCGCCAACGACACCCGCCTGAGCGCCGACGAGAAGCAACTCATCACGCGCTGGCTCGAACTGGGCTGTCCGGAGGGAAACCCCGCCGATCGCCCGCCGCCGCGCGAGTGGATCGACGGCTGGGGCATCGGCACCCCCGACGCCGTCGTGAAAATGCCCAAGCCGTTTCCTGTGCCCGCGGAGGGGGTCGTGAACTACCAGTACCTCTTCGTCGATACGGGCTGGGAGGAGGACAAGTGGATCCAGGCGACCGAGACGCGCCCCGGCAATCGCTCGGTCGTCCATCACATCAACGTAGGCGTGGTGCCTCCGCTGGGGAAATGGAAGCCGGGCAGCGTCACAGGTCCCACGGCGCTCAGTTCGTTCGTGCCGGGGAGCCAGCCGGTGGTGTTCGCCCCGGGGACGGCCGCGTTCATTCCGGCGAGGTCGAAATTGCTGTTCCAGATCCACTACACGCCCAATGGCGTGGCGCAGAGCGACCAGAGCTACGTCGGCTTCCGGTTCGCCGATCCGGCGACGGTCAAGAAGCGCGCGGCGCTCGAAGTGGCCGAGAATCGCAAATTCGCGATTCCGCCGCACGCCGTCGACTATGACTTGACCTCGAGCTTCGAGTTCAAGAAAGACCACCTGTTGTTGTCGATGATGCCGCACATGCACCTGCGCGGGCAGTCGTTCCGCTTCGAGGCGCACTATCCCGACGGCCAGGTCGAGACGCTGCTGGACGTCCCCCGGTACGACTTCAACTGGCAGTTGCGCTACGATCTGGCCGAGCCGAAGCGGATGCCGGCCGGGACGAAGATCGTCTGCCACGGCCGGTACGACAATTCGCGCGACAATCCGTTCAACCCCGACCCAGAGAAAACCGTCCACTTCGGCGAGCAGACCTGGGACGAGATGATCAATGGATTCTTCACCGCCGCGCCGGTGGAAGACGACGCCGTGCCGGGGCAGGCCGAGTAAGTGCAGGCTAGGTGTCTTTCCCAGGCTGCAACCACCGCGGCGCGTCGCTCCGACCGTCACGACGCCAGGCAAGAACGCCGACACTGGCCCCCATCAGCCTTCGTCGGCCGAGGGTCCGTACAACCCTGGCACCGCGATGTCGTTCAGCCGCAGGTAAACGCACAGATGCGCGCGGTGGTGGATGATGTGATTGAGGACGAAGGTCCGCAGCACGGCCCCCTTCGGCAGCGTGAAAACCTTGTGTCCCCCCGAGAGCAACGTCCAGGGGCGGCCAAACTCTTCGTCGCTGGCGGCCGCGAGCGCCTGCCGCGCCGCCGCCACATTCTGGTCGAACGTCGCGAGAATCTCGGCGGTGGAGTTCAAGAGTTGGTTGCGGTACGGCTCGCCACCGACAGGGTTGATGTCGAGCTCGCTCAGCTCGAACGTCAGCGGCACCCACGAAGGGAGGTTGGCCAGGTGCGCGGCCACCCAACCGATGGTGTTCGACTTGGGGTGCGCCCGCCAGGCCAGCTTGTCGTCGGGGATCCGTTCGAGCACCTTGTGCGTGTTGGCCAG
>JAEUIK010000293.1 GCA_016793185.1 Planctomycetaceae bacterium
GAATCTGACGTCGTCGCTAAACCTCAGCCCCTGGGCCGACATTACCGCATCGTTCAGCAAGCTGACCTACGACGCGACCACCGATAACCTGGTGGTGGCGGGCACGGCCACGGCGATCGACTACGATCGCAGCGCGCCCCCGGACGCCAGCATCCTCTCGGGCGGCGTGGGCAACCCCGCCTCATTCGCGATCAATATCCAGGTCGACAGCACCGGCGCGCTCGTCGGCGGTTCGGCCGGAAACGACCTGCGGATCATGGGGCGGATCACCGGCGGTCCCCATCCCACGCCCGCCTACGGCGAGCTGCTCACCGGCGAGATCGTCAAGTTCGGCTATGCCGACGCGGCTCCCTACAAGCTGTTCGAGTTCGTGTTTCAGGTGACCGGCGGCAGCCAGGCGCCCTACATCGGTCAACAAGTGGGCGTGATCTTCGATTCGGTCAGCGGGTTTGGCGGCAGCTTCGCCGCGAACTTCGCGACCAGCTCGAGCGGCAACGCCGACATTTTCTCGATTCCCGAGCCCGCTGCGATCGGCCTGGCGCTAGCCGGGCTGGCCTCGGTCGTGGTCGGACGTGCTGCGGTGTCCGCATGCCGTCGCAAGCGCTAACTGTGCATCCGTGTTCCGCAACTTAACTCAGGCGAGCAGAGAACCATGAGTTTTCGAACCTTTTGGAAGAGCAAGTCGAATTCGCGCACCCGTCAGGCACTCACGCTCGGCCGCCGGCGGCTGGGAGTCGAGTCGCTCGAAGGACGGCAAATGATGGCCGTGCTGGGCATTGACCCCGGCTTTCCGTTGATTGCCTATAACAGCACGGGGACGGTCAACTACGACCCCAATACGACGAACTTCGATCTCGCAGCCACGCCGTTGGCCTTCCTCGAAGCCGACGGGGCCGATCCGGTGCCCTTCCAGCTCCCCGCTGCGGTGGCGATTCAGATCCAGGTCGACACCGCCGGAAATCTCATCGGCGGCGTACCCGGCAACGATCTGGTGGTGACCGGTACGATCGACGACGGTGGCGCCATCAATTACTCGGGCGTGCTGCTGACCGGCGAGATCACCGCCTTCGGCTATGCCGATTCGGGTTCGACCGACGCCTACGACTTCCGCTTCACCGTGACGGGGGGCGCTCTGGCGGCCTACTTCGCCGGCAAGGATATCGGCGTCACGACGACCAGCGAGAACTCGACCTTCACCGGCTCGTTCGCCGAGGTCTTCTCCGGCGGCGCCAAGGGAAACATCGGCACGCTCGACGAACTGGTCGGCTCGCTCAGCGGGCACAAGTTCAAGGACAAGACCGGCAACGGCGTCTCGCCCGACGACACTCCGCTGGGAGGCGTGACGATCGAATTGCTCCGCGATGTGGACGGCAACGGCCAATACAATCCGGCGATCGATGGACCGGTGCTGGCCACCACGGTGACCGCCGCCGGAACCGGCTTCTACTCGTTCGAGAATCTCCAGCCGGGCAACTACATTGTCCGCGAGCAGGTTCCGCCGGGCTTCCAGCAGACCGCTCCGGCCGCGGGATTCTACGCCGTGACCGTCGTGGCCGGCACTGTGACCGAGGACCTCGACTTCGCCAACGAGAAGAAGCGCGATTGCAACCCGCCGCCGTGCAAGCCCAAGCCCTGCGATCCGCCGAAGCCGTCGAAGCCCTGCAACGACAAGGGGTGGAACGACGACTGGTGCGACCCCAAGTCGAACCAGGGGAAGGGCAACCAGAACAACGGCAAGCCGACCAACAACAATCAGAATACCGGGAACCAGAACAACAACTGCAACCAGGGCAACTCCTGGAACCAAGGTTCCTCGAACAACGGCAAATCCAACAATTCGAATAGCTACAATAACAACTCCAAGAACAACAACTCGAAGCAGTCGAACAATGGCCGGCGCTAGCGCGCTTGCCGCCTGATTGCGTGAGTTGCGAAATTGTCTCGATACACCCATTGCCGGCCCGAGCCACTCGCTCGTGTCGGCACTGGGTTTTTTCGTCGGATGGTTCGTGCGTACCCCCCGCTACGCGATGATCTCGCGGATCGGCGTGCCGTGGTCGATCTCGAGTCGCTTGCGTCCCGGGATTTCCAGGCGGCGCGAGTCGAGGCCGAGCTGGTGCAGAATCGTGGCGTGAATGTCGGTCACGTAGTGCCGATTCTCGACGGCATGGAAGCCGATCTCGTCGGTGGCGCCGTGGACGATCCCCTGCTTGAGTCCCCCGCCCGCCATCCAGACGCTGAAGCCGAAGATGTGGTGGTCGCGGCCATCGGCCCCCTGCGAGCCGGGCGTGCGGCCGAATTCGGTCGCAAAGATCACCAGCGTCTCATCGAGCAATCCGCGGCGGGCGAGATCCTCCAGCAACCCCGCGATGGGCTGGTCGACGGCCAGTGCCAGCTTTTCGTGGTTGCCTTTCAGACCGCTATGCGCGTCCCACGCGCCCGCGCCCCCGCCGCCGTGCTGGATCTGCACAAAGCGGACACCCCGTTCGACCAGCCTCCGTGCGGCCAGCAGCTGCCCAGCAAACTCGCGGCAGTGTGGCTGATCGAGGCCGTACAGGGACTGCGTTTCGGCCGTTTCGGCGCTAAAATCCATCACCTCGGGCACCGACTGCTGCATCCGAAACGCGAGCTCGTACGAAGCAATCCGCGCGGCCAGGGAGGAATCCTCCGGGTACTCGACGCCTCGCAGTTCGTTGAGCTCGCGGATCAATGCTCCGCCGATCTGCTGGGCGCTGCGCGCAAACGGTCGCTCGGGCAGCCCGAACTCCAAGGGACGCTGCGGATCGACCTTCAAGGGGACGGCGTCGTGCGCCGGACCGAGGTAATGCCCATCGCGCTTGTTCCAGTATTCGCGCGTTCCCATCGAGATGAACTGCGGGAGATTCTCGTTGAGCGTACCCAGGCCGTAGTGGACCCAAGCGCCGAGGTTGGGGAAGTCGCCGTCATTCTGATGCCGGCCCGAGTGGAACTGCGTTTGCGCGCCATGGTTGCTGTCGGTGGTCCACAGCGAGCGGACGATCGCCAGCCGGTCGACGTGCCGGGCGATGTGCGGAAACCAGTCGCTGACCTCGATGCCGCACTGTCCGTGCTTCTGGAAACCGACCTGCAGGGGATAGAGGGTGTTCCGCTGGTTGCCGTTTCCGTCGGGAACGACGAGCCGCTCGATCTTCAACCGCTGGGGATTCTGCGCTTCGGCGAAGGGTGTTTCGGCAATGGTCTTGCCGCCGTACTGGGTGAGCATCGGCTTGGGATCGAAGCTCTCCATATGGCTGACGCCGCCGTTCATGAAGAGCCAGATCACGCTTTTGGCCTTGGGCGCGAAGTGGGGCTGCCCGGTCGGGGGGCTCCAGTGCAGGTCGTTCGCCCGCGCGTCGCGCGACAGCATCGCCCCCAGGGCCAGGCCTGTGAATCCCATTCCCAGATCGGCCAAAAAGGCGCGGCGGGTGGGCGTCGTGCAGCGGCAGCATTGGGAGGCAAATTCGGTCATATGCAGGTCGT
>JAEUIK010000363.1 GCA_016793185.1 Planctomycetaceae bacterium
CGGCCGACTCTTCCTCTTCCTCCACCTCCGCTGCGGCGGGGTCATCCTTCTCAAAGCGTTCGCTCTGTGCGGAGGGGCGGAGTTGCATGCCGGCCACGATGAGCACGGTCATCAACAGGATCGCGCCCCAGGCCAGCCCAAGATGACCTCGGAGAGGCGCCGGCTCGTCGACGATCGTGGCCGCGACGACCTCGGGTTCGGAGCCCGCGGGGAGCGCGGCGGAAGCGGAATCGTGCGGGGCGGGATCCAAGGGAAGTGTCACGGGGTGAGCTTTCTTGTCAGGGTCTGGCGAACCGGCGGCGCTTGGCGGGCGTCAACGAACCGGTCGCACCTACCGGTGGCAGGGGAGTCCGCTAGCGGTTCGACTGCCAGCGGCGCATCGTGCTGGCAGTGGAAACGGGGCAGACCCCCAGGCCGTCCTTCTATTCTACGCATTTTTGCAGTTCCTGCTGACCGCTACAGATGTTTCAAGCGTTACAGGGGGGATGGTCGAAGTTAGGCATGAAGCGCCCTGTTGGTGGCCGATCCGCGAGGGGTCCGCGCCACGGTTGAGGGGAGCGCCTGCCACGCGTTGATCCACCTATGACGCCAGCCGCTGAAGCCACTGCCAACCACCGCAATGGAAGCGTCGTCCAGGCCGCGGCCGATTGGGTCGCCGACCTGGGCAGCCTCGCCATCGACGGGATCGTAGCGCTGGGCAACATCTCGTTGTTCGCGCTGCGGACGTTCGGCTGGTTGTTTGCGCGGATGCCGCGGCGCGAGACGCTGCTGCCCGCGTTCTACCAGATCGGCGTCCTGAGCCTGCCGGTAATCGCACTGACCGGCACGTTCATCGGCATGGTGCTAGCGGTGCAGAGCTATTCGCAGTTCAAGATGCTGCATCTCGAGACCCGGCTCGGAGCGGTCATCAATATGTCGCTCGTCCGCGAGCTGGGGCCGGTGCTCGCCGCCACCATGCTGGCTGGTCGAGTCGGCAGCGCGATGGCGGCCGAATTGGGCACGATGCGCGTGACCGAACAGATCGACGCGCTCAGTGCCATGGGCGCCAATCCGATCCAATACCTGGTGGTGCCGCGCTTTCTCGGCTGCCTCGTGCTGATTCCCACATTGACGATCATGGCTGACTTCATGGGGGTCTGCGGCGGCTTCTTCTACAGCGTCGTCGTCCTTGACATTGATCGCCTGCACTACTGGCAGAACTCGCAGCTCTTTATCGGGGTGTTCGACGTCTTTGGAGGCGTGTTCAAGAGCCTGTTCTTTGGCGCCGCCATCGCGCTCATCAGCTGCCACCGCGGTTTCCATTGCAGCCCGGGGGCCGAAGGGGTGGGTCGCGCGGCCACCGGCGCTTTCGTGAACTCGTTCGTCGTGATCCTGATCATCGATCTGATCCTGGGCATTTTGCTGGATCGGATCTACTACACCTTGTGGCCGGAAGCGGGAAAATTGTTCTAACCGACCCCTACGGTCCTTCCCCAGCGAGAAACGTTTCAAGCAAGTTCGATGGTTGCCGTCAATCGCCAATACGCCTCGGATGAGGAACTGCTCGTCGAGGTCGAGGGACTGAACGTCCTCTTCGGCCGGCAGCACGTGCTGCGCGACATTAACCTCGTGATCCCCCGCGGGCAGACCCTGGCCGTGATCGGCGAAAGCGGGTGCGGCAAGACCGTGTTGATGAAGTCGATCATCGGGCTGGTCCGGCCGACGTCGGGCAAAGTCTGCTTCGACCACCGCGAACTGGTGCGGCTGGGCGACAAGGACCTGTCGCAGCTCCGCACGCGCTTCGGGTTCGTGTTTCAGATGGCGGCGCTGTTCGACAGTATGACGATCGGTCAGAACGTGGCGTTCCCGCTCAAGCAGCACACCAGCAAATCCCCCGCCGAAGTCGAAAAGATCGTCCTGGCGCGGCTGGCCGAAGTCGGGCTTCCTCCCAGCGTGGTCCACAAGAAGCCCGCCGAATTGTCGGGGGGGATGCGCAAGCGCGTTGGATTGGCGCGGGCGCTGGCTCTCGATCCGGAGATCATTCTCTACGACGAACCGACGACCGGCCTGGACCCGATCATGAGCGACGTGATCAACGAGCTCATTCTCCGCGCCCGCAAACGCTATCCGGTGACGAGCATCGTGGTAACGCACGACATGCACACGGCCCGCAAAGTTGCCGATCGGGTGGTGATGCTCTTTCCGGCCAGCCGGCTGCGGCCGGACGAGCCGCAGATGATCTTTGACGGCCCGCCGACCGAGCTCGATTCGACCGCCGATTCGCGCGTGTCGCAGTTCGTCAAGGGAGAGGCGGGCGAGCGGTTAATGGAAATGCACGAGCGCGGCGAAATCGAAGTCAGCGAACCCGACGAGTGAAGCCGGGTAGAACGTAGAGTTCATGGACGAACGTGTCGCACAGTTTCGTGTCGGCGTCATGGTGCTGGCCACCTTGATCATCACGGGGATTCTCGTGGTGCTCTTTGGCGAGCTGCCGTCGATGTTCCGTGACAGCTACACGGTCTATATCCACTTCACGCAGGCTCCCGGCGTGACCGAGGACACCCCGATCCGCAAAAGCGGCATCCTCATCGGCCGGGTCGCCAGCGTCGGCTTCGCCGAGGGGGACCGGGGAGTGCTCGTCACTGCCCGCATCAACCCCGGGGTGCAGCTCTATCGCAACGAAATCTGCCGGCTGAAGACCTCGCTGTTGGGCGATTCCGACGTGGAGTTCGTGCCGTCCAACGACCGTTCGCTGCCGGCCGATCCAATCAAGCCGGGCGACGTGATCGTTGGCCTCGCCCCCACCGATCCGCTGCAAATCATCGGCAACCTCGAAGGGAACCTCTCGGAGGCCATCAGCTCGATCGGCCGCACCAGCAACGAAGTGGGCAAGCTCGCGGCCCAGATCAACGAGCTGCTCTCGGGCAACCAGGATCAGTTCAGCCGGATCGTCGACAAATTCGAGACGACGCTCACCGACCTCTCCTCGGCCGTGAATAGCGCCGACGAGATCCTCAGCGACCCCAAGCTCAAAGAAGACATCAAGCGGACGATCGCTGAGTTGCCCGAGGTGCTCAAGGAAACGCGCGAGGCCATCGGCGCGCTCGAAAACACCGTGACGCTGGCCGACAAGAACCTCAAGAACGTCGAGAATTTCACCAAACCGCTGGGCGATCGGGGTGGGGCCATCATTGCCAATATCGAGAAGAGCACCGAGAAGCTCGACGGGCTGCTGAGCGACTTCACGCAGCTCACCCGCAAGATCAATAGTTCGGAGGGATCGCTCAACAAGTTCCTCAGCGACCCCGACCTCTATCAGAACCTCAACGAGGCGGCCGAGAACATCGCTTGTCTGACCAAGGAGATGCGGCCAATTCTGAAGGACGCCCGCGTCTTCAGCGACAAGATCGCTCGCGACCCGGGCGAATTGGGTGTCCGCGGGGCCTTGCAGCGGCGCTCGGGTATCAAGTGAGCGAGTCTGGGGGAGATGTGCGGGGGCCCGCGGGAGCCGCGGACCGACGCGATCCGGCCGCTGGCGCGCCAGCAGTTCCACCGGCCGCAGCCACCTAACTCCCGGTTCAGCCGTCGCTTAGTCACGGCGAAACTGCACTTTCGCGCGGCCGGGTGTTTTGGGATACTCGCTCAGCCCCGCGATCGTTTTGTTCCCCTGATAGTGAGCGGTCCCTCGTGTCTCTTGAGCGTACCACGATCTTCTTCTCCGTCGGCGAACCGAGCGGCGACCTGCACGCGGCCAACCTGATGCGGGCGATTCGGCAGCGCCGGCCCGATATCGAGTTTGTCGGCTACGGCGGACCCAAGATGGAAGCCGCCGGTTGCCAGTTGCACACCGACCTCACGGCCTTGGCCGTGATGTGGTTCTTGCGGGTGCTGCTGAACATCCACAAGTTCGCCCTGCTGGTGAGCAAGGCGGATCGCTATTTCCGCCACCAGCGCCCCGACGCCGTGGTGCTGGTCGACTATCCCGGCTTCAACTGGTGGATCGCCCGGCGGGCCAAGGCCCACGGGATCCCGGTCTTCTACTACACGCCGCCGCAGATCTGGGCCTGGGCCAGTTGGCGCATCAAGAAAATGCGGCGCTTCGTCGACCACATCCTCTGCAGCCTGCCGTTCGAGGAGACCTGGTTCAATGAGCAGGGGTGCCGGGCCACGTTCGTCGGGCATCCCTTCTTCGACGAGGTGCGCGAGCATCCGTTGCACGTCGAGTTTCTGGCGCAACAGCCCAAGAAGACCGGCCCGGTCGTCCTGATCCTGCCCGGCTCGCGGACGCAGGAGGTGACGCAGAACCTCAAGATGCAGCTCCACGCCGCCGCGATCATTCTGTCGCGCTTTCCGGAGACGCGCTTCGTGCTGGGGGCCTTCCGCCCCAAGCAGGCGCAACTCGCACGCGACCTGGTCGCCGCCAGCGGGCTGCCCATCGAAATCTTCGTGCGCCGCACGCCCGAGCTCATGAGCATTGCCGATTGCTGCCTGGCCGTGTCGGGCTCGGTCTCGCTGGAGCTGCTCTATTGGGCGCGCCCCACGGTCGTCTGCTACCGGATCAGCCCCTTGGCCATGCGCGTGCAGAAGTACTTCCGGCGGGTCAAGTACATCACGCTGGTCAACCTGCTGAACGCCCGCGAGCTCTTTCCGGAGGATCTGACTCCGTACGATCCGCACCAACCCGATGCCGAGCGGGTGCTGTTTCCCGAGTACCTGACCTGCCACGATCGGGCTCAGCAGATGGCCGACCACGTCATGGGCTGGCTGGCGAACCCCGCCGAGTATGCGGAGCGGGTCGCTCAGCTGCAGGAGCTGCGCGCCCGGGTCGGCGCCGGCGGCGCATCGGCCCAGGGGGCCGAGTACATCGTCCGGCACCTCGAATCGCGCCCGGCGGCGATTCCCCGCCCCCACTTCCTGCCGAGCCGCGAGCCCGAGCGCCTGTCGCAGGTCCGGGGCCTCCGTCCGCGGGGCATGGTCGCCGGCAGCCGAACTTAGTAGGCTGATCGCGACGCGGCAGCCGCCGGTTGATCGGGGAAACCGCCGCAACGAACCGGTGCGACCGAGTTGGCAGGCGGCCTCCCTTTGGCAACGCTGCAAGTGAGCCCTGTGCCACCCCCTGTTGGACGAGGTACTGACGCGTGCTGTTTGTCGAGCCACCCCGAACGCAATTCGACCTGAACTTCTCGGTCCTGGGAATCCCGGTCCGCGTTCATCCATTGTTCTGGCTCGTCTGCCTGTTGCTCGGAGGGGATCGCGACGTCAGCTCGGCCTTGCGATGGGTCGGCGTCGTCTTTGTCTCGATCCTGGTGCACGAGCTGGGACATGCGCTCGTCGCCCGGTCGTATGGCGCCAATCCCTGGATCACCCTCTACAGCTTTGGCGGGCTCGCTTCGTATCGCGGCGCCCGAACCGACACCAAGAGCTCGATCGCCATCATCCTGGCCGGACCCATGGCTGGATTCCTGTTCGCCGCGTTCCTGGTGGTGGCGATCATCGCGACCCGGCATCAGTTCGATTTC
>JAEUIK010000425.1 GCA_016793185.1 Planctomycetaceae bacterium
CAGCCCGCCAGCAGGCCCGGCTCATCGGCGAGCGTGAGCGAGGCGATGGCGATGGTGAAGGGGCCGGCGATCGTCAGATCGCCCGTGTGCCAAAGATCGCAGCCGGGGTTGTCTCCCGCGCTCCCTCCGGCGGCCTCCAGCGCGTTGATCTCCCAACGATACGCGCCCCCGGAGTCCCAGAGCGTCGTCGCCGTGCTGGCCATGCCGGGGCTGCCGCCGGGCGAGAACAGGCCCCCGCTGCCGACGGTCACGCTGCCGGTAAAAATCCCCGTGCCGGTGACGAGGGCCCCATTCGTGATCGCCACGTCACCGGTGATCGTGCCATGGTTGACGATTCGCCCGCCGTCGTCGGTCACCACGATCGGGGCGTCGAGAGTTCCTCCGCTCCCGATGTCGATCGTTCCATGCGTAACCGCATAGACCTCCCCCGCGGTCACCTTTCCGCCCGCCGCAATCGACACGGAGCCCTGGTCGAACAGCCCCACAACGAGGGATCCTTCGTTGCTCCATTCCGAGTTTTCACCCGTCACGGTCACCGTGCCGGAGGATTCTTCCCACAGCCCGACGTAGCTACTGAGGCTCGAAACCTTGGCCCCCGCGCTGATGGTGAGTTGCCCTGCGCCGTACTCGCCCACGAGCAATTCGCCGTCGTTGGTCCAGCGCGAGTTGGCGCCGGTTACGACGACCGTCCCCTTCGAGCCGAGCTGGCTGGCGATGGTCGCCGAGGCGTTGGCCACGAGCGCACCAGCGGCGATCGTCAATTCGCCGCTGCTGCGATTGCCGACGATGAGTTTGCTCGAATTGTTCCAGGTGGAATCGGCGCCGGTCACGAGCGCCTTGCCGGGAACGAAGTTGCCGACCGTGCCCCCCTGGCTGCCGACGTATCCCCCAGCTTCAACGGTGAGTGCGCCGCTGCCGCCGGAGTTCTGAAAGAGTTGCCCGCTGCCGACGTCGAGACTCCCCGAATTGAGCCATTGTGAATCCGCCCCGGTGACCGTGGCCTTGCCCTGGCTGGGCGAGATATAGCCGATGCGTCCCAGGACGTTGGAGACGACCGCGCCGTTGCGGATCACGAGCTCTCCTTTGCCCGCCTGCCCCACGTCGAGGTTCCCGCTGATTGTCCACGCCGCGCCGGCGCCGTCGATGGTGGCTTTTCCGTTACCCCCCGAGAGATGGCCGATGCTGCCGGTGGCGCTGGCGACCTGGGCCTGATGTTCGACGAGCAGCGTGCCGTCGCCGCGAAAGCCGACGTAGAGCAATTGCCCGGTCCAGGCCGAGTCTTCACCGGTGATGGTGACGGTCCCTTTGCCGCCGGAGGCACGGCCGATGTAGCCGGCGTTGGTGGCGACGCTGCCACCCGCCTCAATTGTCATTTCGCCCACGCCGCTGATGCCCACTCCCAGCGCATTGGCGTTCGTCCATTTCGAACCGGCGCCGGTGATGAGCACCTCGCCGTGCGACTCGGATCCATACGCGACGGCGCTATCGTCGTTGACGTTCACCGTCGAGACGACGCCCCCCGCGGAAACGGTCAGCGCGCCGCTGCCGCCGGCGCCGACGAACAGGGCCCCGGCGTTGAGTTGCGAGCCGAGGCCGGTGACCGAGACCTCGCCCGACCCGGTCGCGCTTGCGGCGCCGAGCGTCATGCGTCCCCCGTTGACGATTCCACCCGCCGAGACGGCGAGCGCGCCGGCGCCCTCGAGTCCGATCGTCGACTCCTCATAGTGGTGCCACAGCGAGGCCTTGCCCGCGACGGTCACCGTTCCACTCGAATCGGCGTCGCGCCCGACCACGCTTTTGTTCGTGTAGACCGACCCTCCACTGCTGAGGGCGAGTTCGGCCGTGCCGCCGCCGGCGACATTCAGTTCGCCGGGCGTGTACCACTTCGAGCCCGCGCCGGTGACGGTCACGGAGCTGACCGAATCGGCGCCGACGGCGATGCTGCTGGTGCGAAAGAACCCCTGTTCGAGATTGGCCTCGACGAGCGCGCCCCCGCTGATCGCGAGGGTGGCGTTCCCTTGGTCGCCGATGATCATATTGGCGCCATGCTGCCAGTGGGATTTGGCCCCGACCACCGACACCTGGCCGACCGCGCCGGCCTGGTCGGCGACGAGCGCGGTTCCCCGGCTGGCGACGAGTCCCGCCTCGGAGATCGTCATTTTCCCTTCGCCGGCATCCCCGACGGTGAGTCCTTCGCTGATGTTCCAGGTCGAGCCGGCCCCGTCGATCGTGGCTTCGCCCACGCCGGTCGCAGCGACGCCGAGCCGCGCGATGTTGGTGCCGAACCAGAGTTGCGTCGAGGTGTTCACCACCGCTCCGGCGGTGATCGAGAGGCTCCCCGCGCCGCCGACGCCAATGGCGAATTCCGAAACCACGGCCTCGGTGTCGAGCACCGCGTCGGGGCCGACGAGCGAGATCGCGCCGACCGAGTCTGCCTCGCGGGCGACGTAGGCGTTGGCAACTGTCAGGCCGCCGCCGCTGAGGATCTCAAGCAGTCCGGCCAGATCGTCCCCGACGGTCAGTTCTCGCGCTTGCGCTCCGGGCGCAGCAACCTGGCTGGTCGAGTCGTTGTCGATCACGGCATCGGTCAGATCGGTGGGGACGCCGTTGTCCCAGTTCGCGCTGTCGAACCAATCGGCCGCGGCGGGCGCGAGCCAGTGGGTCTGCGCCAGCACCCTTTCGGCGGAGCACGCTCCAACAAGAATCGCCGCCAAGGCCACCGGCGGCACCCAATGCCGCACGCTGCGGGGTCGGGCTCGCGTTTCAACTGTGTTGTGATTTGTCACTGCGGGCAGGCGTCCCATGCGAGGTGTCGGAGCTGCGCGTCAAGCGCGGCGCTGCGCGCACGGCCGGACGCAAAATAACTCAACGCAGAATCGGGGCAGGGGGGCTCAGAAGAGTCGTCGCAGATCGGCGACTCGAGCAAACCAGATCAGTAGCGGCCCCGGCAAAGAATCCCCAGGAAGCGGCCGGCGGCGTACGTGGCCGAACCGGCAACAAGTGCTCCCTAGGGTAGTTGCCCGCGCGCCGGCGAGTCAAGCAATTGCCCGGCGGAACCGCGCTTAGGGCAATTCGAGGTCTTTCAGTTCGTACTCGACGGGCAGCGTCAGGATCACGGCCGGGGCCTGATACACGAGCGACAGCCCCGCGACCCCCTGGGGCCGGTCGAAGAGGAACGCCATGCCCAGCTCCTCTTCATTGCTGACGGTGGTTTCCGAGGCGTCGGGCACGATCTGCTTGCCGTCGGCCCCCACCAGGTAGATTTGCGCCGAGGCGAGCCAGTTGCGGTGCGATTCGAGCGCGCCGGTGCGATTATCGAAGCGGAGCCGCACGCGGGCTTCCCACACCTGGTTGTTCTTCCGCACGTGCTCGAGCGTGACGGCCACGCCCGCCTTGCGCTGCTCGACGTTCCTGGCCTTCTCGAGGTCGGTGAAGGTGAACTTTTCGAGTCCGCCCGGCACCAGGGCCGTGAGCGTGCCAGTGAACTTCGCGATCTTGGCGGCGCTGCGCGGCGGGAGCGCGAAGGGGATCGGCAACTCAACCGCGACCGCGCCGCGGTCGAGCGGCGCTTCGAGCTCGCCTTCGGCCGTGCTGACCGCGAGCTTGTTCCCCTGGTCATCCACGGCCTCGACGTCATCCAACGGTTGCTTGATGGCCAAGGGCACCAGCCGCGGCTCCCAGGAGATCTCCAACGAGAGCGACAGCGAAGCATTCTCGGGATTGCGCAGATCGCGGCGCGAAGCGAACTCGACCGGCTCGAAGCGGAACGCGCCGGAATAGAACGCGCGCTTCGCGCGCTGGAGCTGTGCGCCGCCGCGATTGACGACCGCCAGCCCCGGCTGATCGGCATAGGCGTAGAGCGTCAGCCCGGCATCGTCGAGCAGCTGGTCGATCGCGGCCCAGAACGGAGTTTTGTCGAAGGCGACCTTGAGCGTGGGATCGGTCGCATCCTGGCCGAACTGCTCGCGATAGTCGTAGACGCGGTTGCCGGTCTGCTTTTCGAGCGCCGCCAGGATCTCGGACAGCTTATGCTCGCCCGCCAGCGTGACGTGCGAGGCCTGGGCGAAGGCCTCGGCCCGGGCCATCTCGAGGACGGCGCGGACGCGATCGAGTCGCTGCTTGAGCTCGGCCGAGCTGCGCGCACTGGACGGAGGGAGAACTTCGAGCGCCGGAGCCCCCAGCTCGAGCAGCTTCTGCTCGGCGGCGTCACGTTTGGCCCGCTCGGGAGCGTCGAGCTCGCGGGCCAGCCCGATCACGGTGCGTTCGAGGGCAGCCTTGTCGGGAGCCTCCGGGGTCTCGGCCCCCTGTGCCACGAGGAGCAGCGCCGCCAGGAGCCAGGACGTCGACATCGGATTACCCCCGGGGTCGGTTAGGGCGCCGGCGCCGATCGCATGAGTCGGCTGGCCCGGCGGTCGCGGCCGGGTCCCGTCGCCGGCGGAGCCGCCGGCCCGGAACTCGTCGGCCAGACGCATTTTAGGCCCGCCCGGGTTGGGATGCCAGAATCGCCCGCGGCCGAAGCGTTGTCCGGCACCGGGCGTCCCGCGCCCCGTGGCCAGATCCTAGACTTGTCTGGCAGCCCGGGCCGCGTGCCTCCTCTCTCCTTGCCCGGCGGCCAGCGATTCGCGGGGCGTTCGCCCCGGCGATCCGACTCGAAGCCCAATTGGCGAGGAATCTCGATGTCGACCCGCCGACGTGTCCTCTGGCTTGCGCTCTGTGCCGGCCTGGCGCTGCTCGCGCACGGCGCGCGCGCGGCCGAGATCCCAGGCAAAGGGACGCTGGAACTGAGCCTGCACGGCAGCCGGATCGAAGGAACACCGCTCGCCTGGTCGCAGCAGAACGTGCTGCTCTTGTCGCGCGACGGGCGGTTGTGGGACTTCGCGCCGCAGGAGGCCAAGGAGTTTCGCCGCGTCTCGAACACCTTCTCGAGCTATCCCGCTTCGGTCATGCAGGCACAGCTCATGGCCGAGCTGGGTAAAGGCTTCGAGGTCACCGGCACCGGGCACTACCTCGTCGCGCACCCGGTCGGCGAGAACGCCTGGGCCCAGCGCTTCGAGGACCTCTACCGCAATTTCGTCCTCTACTTTTCGGTGCGCGGGTTCGAGCTCGAAGAGCCGCGCTTTCCCCTCGTGGCGATCGTCCTCAAGAGCCACCAGGACTTCGTCCGCTATGCCGCGCGCGACGGCCGGCAGCTCCCCGCGGGCGTGATCGGCTACTACTCGCCGCTGACCAACCGCGTGGCGCTGTTCGACCAGACCGGCGGATCGCACGGAGGCGACTGGAGCCAGAACGCCGATACGATCATTCACGAGGCGACCCACCAGACTGCGTTCAACACCGGCTTGCACCAGCGCTTCGCCCCGCAGCCCCGCTGGGTCGTCGAGGGACTCGCCACGATGTTCGAGGCCTCGGGCGTGTGGAACTCGCGCGCGCACACCCGTGCGGGGGATCGCATCAACAAGGGGCAACTGGCCCAGTTCCGCAAGTTCGAGAGCAGCCGGCCAGCCGGCGCCCTGGCCAGCATGCTCGCCAGCGATCGGGGCTTTGAAGCCAACCCGCTGGCCGCCTACTCCGAGGGCTGGGCCTGGTCGTACTTCCTGATGGAGAAGGAGCCCCGCAATTACGCCAAGTACCTGCAGCGACTGATGCAGATTCCGGATTTCACCGAACGGACCTCCGCCCAGCGACAGGCCGACTTCACCGCGGTGTTCGGCACCAATCTGCGGATGCTCGAGGCGCGGTTCGCCCGGTTCATGCAGGAGCAACGTTGAGGGGGGCCGGCGTTCGCGCGGCAGCCGCTCTGGGGTTCCGGAAGAATGCTAGCATTGCCGACGCAATCCACCTAAAATGCCAGTGACAGGAGTCGCCCGCTCGCCACTTCCGGCGCGGGCGATAAGCATGGATGGCTGCCGCTCAAGACCCATGAGGCGGGCGCCATGTTGTTCGAGATTGACACCTTGCTGCTCGTCGGGGCCGGGATCCTCTGCATTCTGGCCGTGGCCTTC
>JAEUIK010000458.1 GCA_016793185.1 Planctomycetaceae bacterium
CGATCCGCGAATACGAGATTCCCCGCGAGCCCTTCCGGCAGCTGCTCGTCGCCTTCCGCCAGGATCAGCACGTCACGCGCTACGAGACCGAGGGCGACCTGTTCGACTACTGCCGCTCGTCGGCCAACCCGGTGGGGCGCCTGGTCCTCTACCTGGGTCGCTGCTGCGACGCGGAGAATGCCGCGCTCGCCGATCACATTTGCACGGCGCTGCAGATCGCCAATTTCTGCCAGGACGTCCGCCGCGATTGGGAACGCGGGCGGATTTATCTGCCGCGCGAAACCCGCGAGCGCTGCGGTTGCCGCGAGCAACAGCTTGCCGCCGGAGTTTTCGACGACGCGTGGCGCGCTGTCGTCGCCTATCACGCGGCCGGCGCCGAAGTTCTCTTCGCCGCCGGCGAACCGCTGGTGGCCCGGCTGCCGCGCGAGTTGCAGCTCGACGTCTGGCTGTTCATCGCCGGGGGCCGGGCGATTCTCCGCAAGATTCGCGAGGCGGGCTACGACGTCTGGAGCCGGCGCCCCGTCGTCGGCAAACGCGCCCAACTGGGACTTCTGGCGCGCGGCGGCTGGCTCAAGCTCTGCGGACGGCTCGGTCAGGTGCGCGGCGCCGCGCCAGGAGCGGGAGCATGACCAGCGAGCTGGCCGACAGTTACGCCCGCTGCCGCCGTATCGCCCGCCAGTCGAGCACGAGCTTCTATTACTCGTTCCTCCTCCTGCCCCGAGCGCAGCGCCGCGCGATGTGCGCGCTCTATGCGTTTCTGCGGCTGACCGATGACCTGGGCGACAGCGAATCCCTCCCCGGCGAGGCCGGGACGCGCATGCAGCGCCGCGCGGCGCTCGATCGCTGGCGCGCGGCGCTCGAGCACTCGTTGTGCGGGCAGTTCGACCACCCGATCTTCCCGGCCGTGGCCGATACGCTCGTCCGCTATGCGATTCCGCGCGAACACCTGCACGCAGTGATCGACGGCGTTTCGATGGATCTGGACGAACCTCGGTTCGAGACCTTTGCGGACCTGGAAGTCTATTGCTACCGGGTGGCGGGCGTCGTCGGCCTGGCCTGCCTGCAGATCTGGACGTTCCACGATGCGCGCGCGCTCGAGCCCGCGCGGGCCTGCGGGCTGGCGTTTCAATTGACCAACATCCTCCGCGATCTGGGAGAAGACCTCGAACGAGGGAGGATCTATCTGCCGCGCGAGGATTTGGAGCGGTTCCGCTACGGCGAGGAAGACCTGCGGCAGCACGTGGTCGACGCCCGCTTCCGCCAGTTGCTGCGCTTCGAGATCGCTCGGGCCGAGGGCTACTATGCCCAGGCCGCGGAGCTGGCCGGTTATCTCGAAGGGGGGGGCCGGGCCATGTTCGGCGCGATGTTCGAGACCTACGCGGCGCTGCTGGCCGAGATCAAGCGCCGCGACGGTGACGTCTTCGGGGAGCGCATTCGGCTCAGCTCGTGGCGCAAGCTCCGGATTGCCGCCGGCTGGCTGTTACCCCGTCCGGCCGCGACAAGCTCATTGCAAACGGCGGCCCGCTGATGGCCCCCCGGCGAGATTTGTCCGAGGCGCGGATCGCGGTCGTCGGCGGCGGCCTGGCCGGAATCGCCGCCACCGTGGCGCTCGCGCAGGCGGGAGCCACGATCGAGCTCTTTGAAGCGCGCCGGCGATTGGGAGGCCGCGCCACCAGTTATCGCGACCCGGGCAGCGGCGAGCTCGTCGACCATTGCCAGCACGTGAGCATGGGCTGCTGCACCAACCTGGCGGACTTTTGTCGCCGGGTCGGCATCGACAATCTCTTCCGCCACGATCGTCGGCTCCATTTCTTCGGTCCCGACGGAGCGCGCCACGATCTCGAGGCGGCACGCTGGCTGCCGGCTCCCGCGCACCTCGGACCCGCGCTGGCCCGCTTGCGGTACCTGTCGCTCGCCGAGCGCTGCCAGGTCGCCCGGGCGATGTGGCACTTGATGCGCACGCCGCTCGTCGACGACCCCGGGGGACCGACGGCCGGCGAGTGGCTCCGCGCGCAGGGGCAATCAGCGCGGGTCCTCGAGCGATTCTGGACGGTGGTGTTGGTGAGCGCTCTGAGCGAGACCCTCGAGCGGGCGTCGCTCTACTACACGCGCAAAGTTTTTGTCGATGGTTTCTTGAACCATCGGGATGGCTACGTGCTGGAGGTGCCCGGCGCCGCGCTCGATGCTCTCTATGGGAGTCCGCTGGAAACCTGGCTGGAGCGCCACCGGGTTGCGCTGCACACGGGGACGCCCATCGGTTCGGTCGACGCCCACGATGACGAGGTCTTGCTGCAATCCAGGGAAGGCCCCGCGCGGCGGTTCGACTACGTGATCCTGGCGCTCCCCTGGCACACCGTCGGCAACGTCTGCGCGTCGCCGCTGCGCGCGCGGCTGCCCGAGCTGGACGGTCTCCAGGAGCTCGAAGGAGTGCCGATCACCGGCGTGCACCTCTGGTTCGATACCGAGTTGACGACGCTCCCGCACGCGGTGCTCGTGGGGGGGCTCAGCCAGTGGCTCTTCCGACGTCCCGCGCAGTCGACCGCTCCGCCGGGCGAACACTACTACCAGGTCGTGATCAGTGCCTCGCGCGACCTGGCGGGGCGGAATCGCAACGAGATCACCGGCGCGATCCATGAGGAGCTCGCGCGAGTCTTTCCGGACGCGGGCCGGGCAAAGCTGTTGCGCGCGAAGATCGTCACCGAGCAGAACGCCGTCTTCAGTCCACGCCCGGGAATCGACCGCTGGCGCCCGCGGCAGCAGACGTCGGTCCCCACGGTCGCCCTGGCGGGTGATTGGACGGCGACCGGCTGGCCCGCGACGATGGAAGGGGCCGTTCGGAGCGGCTATCTCGCGGCGGAGGCCGCGCTCGCGCGTTTCGGGCGAGAGCAGCGATTACTCCAGGGCAACCTACCGCCGGGGATTTGCAGCCGGCTGCTGGTGCGCTAAAGCGAGATCGACGAACCGCTCGAACTTCCCGCGCGCACTTACCACGTCAAGCGGCGGAAGGTATTCCGAATCGGCTGGCCCGGGTAGTAGAACCGCGGCGGCAGCACGGCCGGTGCATAATAGGTCGTCGTGGCCGGAGCGTAGAACGTCGTGACCGGCACCGACGGGGCGTAGTAAGTCGTTACCGGCGCCGGAGCATAGAACGTCGTGACTGGCGTCGGCGCGTAAAAGGTCGTGACCGGCGCGGCATAGTAGGTCGTGACAGGCACGGGCCGGGCGACGACCACCGGCGCGGGATTCACAACCACCGGGGCCGAATAGGCGACGGTCGCGACTGGCTCAGACACGACCGGAGCTGCCACGACTGGCGCTGACACCACCGGCGAATACGTCACCGTCGGGGTCGGAGCGTAGAAAGTGGTCGTCGGCGTCGGAGCGTAGAACGTCGTTGTCGGTCCCGTCACCACCGGCACTTCGTTCACGACCGGCGCAGCGGCCAGCGGGACGCTGTAGCCCGCCACGGCAGCGCCATACCCGGCCGTGTAGGAAATCGGACCAAACGTCTCGTCCGAGCCGGCGCGGGCGGCGGCGTCTCCGCACAGAGAGCTACCCG
>JAEUIK010000476.1 GCA_016793185.1 Planctomycetaceae bacterium
CACGCTGGTCTCGCTCTATCCATCGACCAGCGTCTACCAGAAGCAGTTCGGCGCGTTAGAAGACTATTGCGCCGAGCATCCGAAAGATCCCGCCGCGCACTTTGTGCTCGCGTACCACTTGTTGGTCCGGGGGGAACAGAAGACGGCGATCGATGCCCTGCAAGTGGTCGTTGATAATGAGCCCAAGGATATCGTCGCCGCACGACTGCTGGCGGCGCTCAAGGGGGACGGCCAACCAGCCGTCGCGACGGCGCAGGCCGGGGGACCGGCCGTCGAACCGGCCGCGCCCATGCCCGCCGACGCGGCCGACGAGCCGTCGACCGACCTCACCGGGAGCTGGCAGGCCGAACTGGGAGGCGACACCTATCAGCTCTCGATCGACCAGGAGGGCGCCTTCAAGTGGCTGGCGACTCCCAAGGGGAGCCCACCGGTGACGCTGGAAGGTCAATATGCGATCACTGGCGATCAGCTCAGCCTCGACAGCAAGTCGCAGGGAGTCATGGCCGGCGCCGTCAAGTCGCTGGGGCCCGACAAGTTCCAGTTCCGTCCGGTAGGCAGCCCGCAGGGTGACGACGGCCTGACGTTCATCCGCCAGCAATGACCACAACGCTCGGCTCGAGCGCGTTTGGATCCCTCCAGCCGGACATCACAGCGGGCCTGTCCCGTGGTCTGAGGAAAATTCACCGACATGGCTGACCCAGATGCGAGCCCGCCGCTCGAGATCGATTGCCGCGAACTCAAGCGCCGCTTGGATGCGGCCGAAGAGCTGGTGCTGATCGACTGCCGGGAGGCGGACGAACATGCGCTCGTGAGGATTGCCGGAGCACGGCTGCTGCCGATGAGCGAGTGGCTGGCCCGAGTGGACGAGCTCGAGCTGCTGCGGGGTCAGCCCATTGTGGTGCATTGCCACCATGGGGGCCGGAGCCTGCGGGTGACGCACTGGCTCCGCGCCAACGGTTTTCCGCTGGCCCAGAACCTGGCCGGCGGCATCGACCAGTGGGCGGTCGAAATTGATCCCGCGCTGCCGCGCTATTAGTCGGTCGCGCAGCAGACCGTACGCTGCGGGCTGCGGGACTTCGTCCCAGCCCGCGCTTGCGCGCGGACATGAACCGTGAGCGGTCGAAAACCCGCGCGACTCCCCCCCGTTCTCCCTGATCACCTTTTCTTGATCAACTTGTGGAGTTCGGCGCCGTCGGCTGCCAACAGTCGGGCGACGCCGGCAGCGTCGACATCGGCCACGATGATTTCGCCGACCTCGTTATTGACCTGCGAATAGATGCCCAGCGCCTTCATCCGCTCGGTCTGGTGCTGGTTATCGTCCGACGGACTGAGGTAATGCACGCCGACCACCTTGTAGCGGTGGATCAGGAACAGGTGCATCAGCGTCATCAGTCGTTTCTTGCGCAGAGTCAGGTCAAAGGTGTTCTGATCGCGCACCGACAGAATCGTGCGGCCGCGGCGGTCCTGAATGGTCGAGAAGACGACGTTGGCCAACTTCTCGTTCTCCTGATTGAGCAGCTGCAGCTCGAGCAAATCGGACCCGGCGCGATTGGGACGCAGGCGGACCCGCAGCGGCTGCGTGCGACCGTAGTGGGCGTTCCAGAGCGTGAGCCAATCCTGCAGCAAGCTGGGAGGAACCTCGGTTTGCACGAGGTGCTGGAACTGGGTCGAGCCCTTGCCCATCGCGGTCGTCGTGGCGGTGCGTCCCGAACAGGCGGCCAGAGCACCGTCGAGTCGCGGCCCGCCGACCAAGGTTTGCGGCGTCATGAACGGCGACTCCACGAGCCGGAATTTGCGCTGCAGCCGGGCGAGCGCCAGCATGCCCTCTTGCTTCAGGGCCTGCGCGAATTCTTCGCCGGCCAGGCCGTCGATCTGGTGGCCGCCATAGGTAATGAAGTTGAAGACGAAACCGAGCTTACCGAGTTCCTCGGGGAACGCCCGCATCTGGTCGTCGGTCATGCCGGTGGTGTCCCAGCTGAACGACGGCGAGAGGTTGTAGGCCAGCATCTTGTCGGGGAACTGGGCATGAATCGCGTCGGCAAAGTGCTTGGCGTCAGCCAGGTCGGCGGTTTTGGTTTCCATCCACAGGAGATCGGCAAACGGCGCGGCGGCCAGCGACTTGGCAATTGCGTACTCGATGCCTCCTTGCACCTGGTAATACCCCTCGGCTGTCCGGACGCGCTCGCAATCCCAGATGACTTGAATCCCCAGCGAGCGCGCCTTCGACTTCGCCGCGTAGAAGGAGGCCGTGCGGGCGAACTCCAGCCACTGCTCGGTCGTCATGGCGAACTCTTCCCCTTCGTGGCGGCGGAACTTCATGACATCGGCCACCGCCTGGGCGTAGGTCTTCACGCCCGCCTGAGCTTGCCAGGCATCCGAGTACCGCTCGACGGCTTTATCGAATACGGCGTCGAGATTGCCGCCGGGGGTCTGCAGGTACTTGCGCGCGGCTTCTTCGATCACTTGCGACACGCCCGCCCGATCGAGCCACCCGTTGGCCTCGGCATACTCCTCGTCGGAGAGCGCATA
>JAEUIK010000496.1 GCA_016793185.1 Planctomycetaceae bacterium
CTGACCGTCGACCCCAAGCCGAGCTATCAGCTCGATGGGCAGTCGGTGAGCTGGGCCGACTATCTCGCGCAGCTCCGGGCGACCGTGGAGTGGTGCGAGCGTCAGTTGGCTGCTGGCGAGCCGTTCGAGTTTCGTTCGCGAGGTTGCACGTGATGAGCATTGCACAGGGACTGGGTGACGACCTGGCGGTTGTCGATCACTGGGAGCCGGTGACGCTCGAGCGTCGCGACGGAGGCCCCGCGACGCCTATCGTGCGCGCTTTGCGCCGGGCGACCGCGACGCGCGAGGCGGCGCCTAGCGACGGCCGCTATGTGGCAGCGGAGATCACCTGGCATCTGCCGGCGGCCGAGTTGGCCGAGGAGCCCCGGGTGGGAGACCGCATCGTCGACGCCCACGGCGCGGTGTGGACCATCGTCGCGGCCGACCTGCAGACGCTCGGCCAGCGCTGGCGCTGCCAGGGGCGAAACCTGGCGATACTCGCGGGGCTCGATCAGCGGGTGACAATCCAGCAGGCCAGTTGGACAACGACTGCCGACGGCGCGCCGCTGGCCGCCTGGTCGGATTGGCGCGTGAACGTCGCGGCCTGCGTGCAGCGGTTGGCCAGCGGCGCGGAGTATCGCGACGCCCGCCCGCTCACGCGCTACGAGGTGCGGGTGTACCTGGCCGATCGAATCGAGCTGGACCACAACTTTCGCATCGTGCAGGGGGCGGCGGTCTACCGCGTGCTCGGCTGCGAGCGCGTGGCGGCCCTGGACCAGTTGCTGACGCTCGTGGTCGAGCCAATGGCCTGACATCCACGCGGTACGTCCGGCGCGCGCAAGGGCAACAAGGAATTCTGAGTGAGCCTGGTGCAAGCGATTTACGAGCGGTGGCAAGCCGATCCCCGGCTCACAGCGCTGATTCCCCCCGCGCGGGTCTACTCGGGACGCGCGGCGGGCGACGCGGTGCGCCCTTACGCGGTGATCGGCGAAGCTCCTGGTGCTGCGGCGCGGCACACGACGCACGTCGCGATCGAATCCGTGGCGATCGAGTTGACCGCCTGGAGCGATGATCCGCGGCTGGCGCGCGCGCTGCTCGACGAATGGCGGCGCGTCTTCGAGCGACAGGCCTTCCCGGCCGGCGGCGCGCGCTGCTTGCTGATGCAGGCCGAGATGGCGCGAGTGATCGCCCCTGACGATAGCGGCTGGCAGGCCGCGGCGCGCTACCGAGTTCTGGTGGAGCGCCCCGCCGAAAGCTGACGGACGACTGGTAACCGAATCAACTGCGAGGACGTTATGGCTGACACGCTAGCGGCGGAAGTCAAGGTGGCTTGTAGTTGGATCCTGCGCGAAGCGCTCGACCTCTCGACCGTCGTCGATAGCGCGCGACTCGAGTACAGCCGGACCCTGGCCGACGGCACCGGCACGGATCAGGCGAGCACCGTCTGGCACGATCAGCGGACGGTCGTCGCCGGGGGAAACGACGATCTCGATCTGGCTGGAGGGCTGGCCAATACGATCTTCGGCACTCCGGTCGTCGCCGCGTTCAGCAAGGTCAAGGCCATTGTGATCGTGAACACCAACACGTCGTCGGGCAATCTGCTGCGCGTCGGCGGGGGCCCGAATCCGTTCACGCCCCCCTTTGTCGGCGGCGCCGCCGCCCAGGTCGAGATCGGCGCCGACAGCGCGCTGTTGCTCGCCAATAAGAAAGATGGCTGGAACGTGACCGCGGGGACGGGCGACATTCTCCGCATCCACAACCCCAGCGGCGTCTCGATCACCTACAAGATCGCGATCCTGGGACACTAGCCTCCGCACGCGCCGCACCGGTCCGAGATCCGACGCCCGACAACCCATTGCAGCGAGGCCGCGCATGGCGACGATCAGTGGCAAAGATGGCAAGGTCAAGATCGGCAGCACCACGCTGGCCGACATCACGCAGTGGACCCTCCGCACGCGTGCCAATCTGGCCGCTTATGCCAGCTCGGCCACCGCCGGTTATCGCCGCCGAGTGGCAGGCATCAAGGATGGCGTGGGCACGCTGGCGGGCAAGCTCGACCCGGCGGACCCCATCTCTGACGACTTCGACGAAGGGGCCGCCGTCACGCTCCTGCTCCACATCGATGCCACCCGCTACTACACCGTTCCCGCCCTGATCGAGTCGCTCGAGCTCGAAGTCGATATCGATCGGGGCGAAGTCGTCGGTTGGCGCGCCGAGTTCAGCACCAGCGGCGCGTGGACCAAGCCCGATTACGGAACCTGAGTTCGCCGCGCCGACGGACGTCGCCGGATTCCGCCAACCCCCTGAGTGCCTGACGATGTCGCTTTCCGAGCTTCTGGCCCTCCCCGTCGAGTGGCGCCTAGGCCAGCGCATCCTGCACATGGCTCCGCTCACGCTGGCCGATCTGGCGCGCATCGAGCAGTTGCTTGCCCCGCGGCCGACGAGCTCCGGGGAAGAACTCGCCGCGCTGGTCGAGCGGTGGGTGGCGCAGCGGGCAGGGACGAGCTACGTCTGCTGGCTCGCCGCGCGGCGACATCAGCCCGACCTGTCGCTGGCCGAGATCGAACGGCTGGTTGCGACCGTGGTTTATGGGCGTCAGCACCGCCGCGCGGCGCGGTCGTACGGCGAAGCGCGGGGGGCCCGGCCGGGAACGTCTCGCGCGGGAGAAGCGTTGTTCCGACGGCTCGCCCGGCGCTATGGCTGGACTCCGCGGCAGATCGCCCAGCTGACCCTCATGCAGGCTCGCGCACTGGCGTACGCGAGTCGCAGCTCCACGGGGCGGATCTATATGCAGCGCAGCGAGCTGCGAGATTGGCAGCAGTCCCACCGCGGGAGTCACCGCGTGGAAGCTCCTCCCGCGCCCGATCGGGCTGAGGGAGGAGCCCAGCAGGCGCGCCTGGCGCAGCTTCGCGAGCAACTCGGTGCAGTCTTCGCCCCCTTGACCGCCTCGATGTTACGGGCGTTGTTGGAACCGCGCAAGCGCCCGCGAAGCACTCGGTACGCGCCTGCCGGTGCCCCTTTCGCCAGTCGTCGTCGGCGCCGCGCCGCGCCGACCGCGGCGCGAGAGCTGGCGCGGCTGGCCCGCGAGCTGCGCCAATTGCTGGACGACCCGCCCGGTGACCGCGAGACCGGCCTCTTGGCTTTCCCGCGCGGGAATGTCGCACCGCAAGTGGCCCGGTTCCATTAGCCCCGAGGGTTCAGGCATGGCGACCCCCTTCGAAGAGTTGGCGGGATCTCCGACGATCCACTTTCGCGACGGCAGCTTTACCGCCATGCGGCGGCTGCTGGTTGCGTGGGACGATGCGCTGCCGTTTCTCGTCGAACTGTATGGGGGCTGGCGCCTCGTGGGCGACGAACTGTCGGTCGATCCCCCCTCGCATTTTCCGGGGGTGCCCGCGGCACTGGTCACGGACATCACGGTCGAGCCGTTTCCGCCGGACAGCCCGAACTCGAATCCCGCGATGACGCTGGCGTCGGCCGCCAACGGCTACGACCGCGCGCTGCTGACGGTGACCTACGACATCGTCTTCGATCTCGACAATCGCGCGCGCCGCGACCTGCCGGCGGTGCCGGCGGGAACTTACCTGACCTATCGGGGGGCGATCGGGCTCGAATCGGTCGCCACGCCGGGGCGGATCTGGAAGTGGGCCGTCGACGCGACTGCCGTGGGAGATGACGTCCGGCCGGCGATTATCACGCCTACCGAGGAGTTCACGCTCACCTGGTATCGCGTCCCGCAGCCACCGTGGGATGCGATCCGCGACCTGCGGGGGCGCGTCAATGACAACCCGTTCCTCAATTTCGCCGCCGGCACCGTGCTGTTTCTCGGCGTCGAGACCAAGCGGGACTTCCAGGTGCTCGACGCCGGCATGTGGCGGCTGGCCTACCGCTTCAAGGTGCGGACCGTCCCCTCCACCGCCACGGCGGGCGTCGTGCGCGGTTGGAATCATCATTACCGCCGCCACGCCTCGGCCAGCGAGCATTGGCTCGAGATTGCCGACCAGGACAACCATCGCCCCTACGCGGCGGGCTCGTTCGCCGAGTTGTTTCGGTTCGAGCCTTAGTGTCGCCTCCTTGTCCCTGATCACGGCTGCTGTTGCCCATGACGATCGACCTTCGCGAAGTCGCGCGCGGCGAACCAATCACGGCCGAATGGGGGAACGCTCTGGTCGGCGCGCTGCGCCGCGCGCTGCGGATCACGGCGGCCTCTCCCTTGGAAGTTCACGCCGACGCCGGGGGCGTCAATCTCTCGCTGGCGAGCTGGCCGCGGTGGGAGCTGTGCGAATTGACAACGACGCTTGCGGCCGGGGGCCTGGCGCAGGCGCGCCTCCAGACGTTCGATTTTGCCACCTCGGCCTGGATCGATTTCACGGCCGAAGAGATCACGGTGCACGATTCGCTGGGAGACAAGAACGGCGCCGCCGGGCGTCGGGCGTGGATCTTCTTCAGCCCCGTTAGCGCCCGCTGGGAGATCGTGCAGTTGCAATGCAACTAGCAGGCGCGCGGTGCGCGGAACCGGCAGTCGCGCGAGGAGCACTCCCCCCGAGCCCAGGACCTCAAGTCCCCGGAGCTAAATCGCCGCGCCCCGTCGCGCGCCGATTCGACTCCCCGGGCCTGAGGCCCGGGGCTCGCTGCCGCGTTGAGCATCGTCGTTTCCCCTTGTTTCCATTCAGGTCCCATCGATGCCCTCTCCACTCCGACACCTGAACCGCTGGCTGCCGGTTACTGCGCCACGCTGGTCCGGGGGTTACCCCTGCTGTTGTGGTAGCGGAGGGGGGAGCAGCGGCAGCTCGGGCTCGAGCCGCCGCGTGGTGGGAACCTACTCGGGTTCGAGCGGCGAGCTGGGCTGCCTGTACTGCGCTGGGCTCAAGGGCCCATACGAGTGGCGCGTCGAGATCAACGGCGTCACCAACGCCCTCTGCCAGAACTGCGACAACTGGAACGCGACGTATTACCTGACGCCCGCTCCCAACATTCAATGCTTTGCGGTCACCGACAACACCAGTTGTTGCTGCTGGCGCGCTCCCAACGGGGGCGACGCCTGCACCGAGAACATTCCCCCCAACCTGGCCGGCGAATTCGCCCAATGCACGCTGCAAGTGTGTGCCGCCTACGATGCCTTTCCGGCCGGGATTCGCGTGCGGATGTACCACGCGCGCACCGGGGGCTTCTTCGTGTTCCAGAAGATCCTGGCCACGCCGATCGACTGTCGTGGAATCAGCGATTTGGACGTGCCCGTGCTCGCCTCCCTGCCCGCCCAATGCACCACCACCGCGGCGACGTGCCGCATCACGGCGCTTCCATGAATGAGTGCGCGTTTCAGCCGACGGAAGTCGCAGGCGAGTATCGCTGCCGCCGCTGCGGCGTCGTGCGCGCCAGCCAGCACGGTCCCCACCGCATCCATCGCTACTGCAACGTGGTCCACCGGTTGCCCGAGCTGTCGGAGCAATCCGGTGCGCGCGGTCTGGGCGACACCGTCGCGCAGGTCATCGACAAGGTCACCTTCGGCCAGGGCCACAAGCTGGCGCAGCGAGCGGCGCAGGCCCTCGGGCAGGACGACTGCGGCTGCGCTGCGCGGCAAGAATGGTTGAACCAGCTGATCCCCTATGGCTCGGCACAGGACTCTGACGGACGGCCGACGACGTTGCCCGCGCAGGCGGGATCGACGTTGCTCTTGCGGATGCCACATGGCCTGGGCGACGCCGTGCAGATGACAGTCCTGCTGCGGCACTTGCAGCATTACCATCCGGAATGGATGATCGACGTCGCCGCGAAACCGGGGGCCGACTCGCTGTTTGCGGGGCTTTGTCGCCGCGTCCATCGGCTCGGTCGCGAGCCGGCGGACGTGGAGTACGCGCTTGCCCACACGCTGGTCTGGGCCGAGCCGTGGGGTTGCTTCGACGACGTGCCGGCCACCAAGGCGGAGCGCGCGCTGAGCGAGGTGTTTCAGCTCCAGCCGCGCGCGGAGCTGTGTCGTTACCAGATCCGCACGTCGGACCGCGCGCGCGAGGCCACGGCCCACTACCTGCGGTCGCTGGCCAGGGTGCCGCGCGGTGGACGCTTTCCGGTCGTGCTCTTTCATTACCAGGGGAACTCGGCCCCGCAGCAGAAGACGCTTGATGAGGAGGTAGTCGCGCGACTCGTCCGCCGCTGCAGCGAGCGCGGCCTGACGCCCGTGATTCTCGACTGGGACGCCCGTAGCCGCCTAACGCAATTGCCCGGCGTCGCCTGCCCTGACGCCGAGCATCCCCTCTGGATGGGACTTGGTACGGGCGACGGCGAAACGCTGGCGGCGCTGATCGACCAGGCGGCCGCGATGGTCGCGATCGATTCGGGGCCCGGGCATATCGCCGGCGCGACCGAAACGCCCACGCTCGTCGTCTGGACGGGGCATCACCCGCTGCAGTTCTACGGCCTGGCCCCAAATGTGTGCCACGCCGTGCCCGAGCGACACGCCAGCCTGCTCCGCGGCGACTGCCGGGCGGGATTGGCCTACTTCGAGCGGGCGTACGAGCATCGTCTCTATGTCGATCTGCGCCGCGCACTGCCCGAGCTGTTCGACGAGCTGCTCGAGCGGTCGGGAGGGACGTCCGGCGAATCTAGCAGCGAGGCATCCCGCGCGGAGCTGCTCCCGGATCTCGACGTCTGGGTGCGCCGCGCGCATCGCGAGGCCGATCGCACGATCGTCCGCGATGTGTCTGTCGAGGATTGCTATGGAGTGGAGCGACTCCCCTGGCAACCTCGCTACGTGGTCGATGTCGGCGCGCAGATTGGCGCGTTTACCCGGCGCCTGCGGCGGCGCCTGGCCGACAACGCGTGCGTGGTGTGCGTCGAGCCCGATCCGGCGAACTTGCCGGCGCTCGAGCGCAACGTCGGCGAGTTTGCCAGGATCGAGGGTGCGGCCTGCAGCTATGCTCCTGACCCACTGCGGTTGTTGTCGAGTCTGCTGCCTGGCAGCGAGAACTCAGGCGCCAGCCGGCTTGACCCGCGCGGCGAACCAGTCCGGCGCGTGACGCTCGAAGCGTTGCTGGAGGATTACGAGCTGCCGTGGATCGACCTGCTCAAGCTCGATTGCGAGGGTTGCGAGCTGTCGCTGCTCGCGCACGCCGGGGTCTGGGATCGCGTGCGCTTGATCGTCGGCGAATGGCACGACCGCGAGGCGTTCCTGGGGATCGTGGCCGAGCGCTTCGCCGCGTGGCGCCTGACAATCTGGCGTGAAGGGGACCTGGGAATCTTCTGGCTGGCCAACCCGGCGTGGAGTGCGCGGCACCAGCCCGCGCCGGGGAACTCAGGTTCGTAGGTCAGGCATCTTTGCCTGACAGTTCGTTCTAACCCGTCGGCACCTGGATCCGCTGATAGAGCAACTCGACGATGCCGACCAGGACATCCGCTTCGCCGCTCTCGAGGATCAGGGCGATCTTGTGTTGGAGCTCGCGCTTGCGATTGATCGCAGTGGCGGCAGCCACCGCCCCTTCGCGAGTGAGGCTCCCCCCTTCGCCGAAGTGGCTGTACAGCTCCTCGAGGTCGGCCGGCGTCCACCCTTCGAAGAGGCGCGGACATTCGTCGAGGACCGACTCGATCAGCGGATTGGTGTCGGCGTCGAAGGCGCGCTGTTCGTCGAGGGCCCGATTGCGAAAGAACTCGTCGGTATCGACGCCGAGTCCACCCGCCAGCCGCGTCAACGTACGCGCATGGGGGCGTGTGTTCCGCCCCAACAGCAGGCCGCGGATCGTGCGCGCGTCGACCCCCGAGGCGGCGGCCAACTCGTCAATCGTCAGGCCGCAGCGCGCTAACAGGCGGCGCAGATTCCCCGCAAGCTCGGTCATGGCAGCAAAGAACCGGCAGAAACTGATGTCGTCGGAATTGCCCGTTTTGTGTTGACAGGAATATGTACAAATGTATAGTAATCGGTTGAGCGAGTCAACAGTGAGGGAGACGACGATGCGCCAGCGCAGGCAGGGCTCCGACGGCACGAACAGACAGGAGCAGCCCCGCGCGCGGCCCGCGAGTCCCCCGCGCTTTCGGGTCTGGATCCTGCACTGCGAACCCTGGAAACCCCGGCACTGGGACGATGTGCCGCCGCGGGCGATCGCGTTGGAGCCGGCCGAAGCGGGCTGCTTTTCGGCCCGCGAGGCCCGCGATTATGTGGAAGGGTTCAATACGTCGCCCGAGCGACCGCCGCGACTGTGGGCGATGCGCGTGCCGATCCGCTGGCAGGTCGACGTGGAACTGCGTCCGGGGGCCGTCCTCGATTCACGCCGCCGCGCGAGCGGGCGCGCCGCGAAGCGCACCGCGTGAGGAGCGGCGAGCCGTTCACTTCTTGGGCTTTTGCGCCTGGGCCGCGCGCGGATCGGCCCAGTCTCCCCACTTGCTCATATAGAACTTGTAGGCGGGGATGTCTTTCGAGCGGGCGATCAGCCACTCGCGCGTTTCGTCGACGATCCCCTGCTCTTCGTCGAGCGAGAGTTCGCCGATGAGCACGCGCGTGCGGAGAAAGACAAAATAGGTATCGAGCGCGTCGCAGCGGCAATAGTCGTTGATTTCGGCCAGCTTGCCCGCCTGATACAGATCCTGAACCATATCTCCCTGGACGTCCATTTTTCCCGGCTTGCCGAGCAGATTGGCGGCGAGGTTCAGGCCCCCGGTGAACCGCGACGAGCCGAAGTTCGTGAGCAGCTCTTGCAGATCGATGTGCGCACTCAGGTTGAAGCGGTTGCGCGGTTGATCGAAGCTGCGGGCGTTCATCGCGAACCAGCCGGGCAGCGATTGCCCGAAGCGAAACGCGGCCAATTCGAGCACCGGCACGTCGAAGGTCCGGCCGTTGAAGCTCACCAGCGTCGGACGATGATGCTTTTCCCAGCCGCGCCAGAACTGGTCGGCGATCACGTGCGGACGAAACTGCGGCTCGTCGAGCACCACCAGGTCGAGCAGTCGAAACTCCCCCGAGACCGTGGCCACCGCCGCCGAGACAGGAACCTGGTAGGTATAGGGAATGAAGTCGCTCTCGTACTTCTCGAGCAGCTCGCCGCGATAGCGGGCGATGGCATCGTCGGCGCTGAGCCCGAGCCCCGCATAGCGGCACTTGGAAACGAGTTCGCCGTCAGCTACGGTTTCCAGGTCGAAGACGAGGTAGCGCGGACTGGGCATCGGATTCCTCCGGCAAAGTTTGCCCGCTACCGTACCAGATCGTGGCACGTCTGACGATTGGCGCCACGGGCCCCGGGAGAACCCGATGAACTCCGAACGACTGTTGGAACGCTTTCTCCGCTACGTGCGCATCGACACCACGGCGGGTGCGGCCGGGGGGACCTATCCCAGCTCGGCCGGCCAATGGGAACTGGGTAAGCTGCTGGTGTACGAGCTGACGGAGGCCGGGCTGGTCGACGTGCGCCAGGATTCGTGGGGGCTGGTCTGGGGCACGCTCCCGGCCACAAGCCGCGCAGCGACGCCGACGATCGCCTTCAACGCCCATCTCGATACGTCCCCGGAAACGACCGGCGCCGGCGTCCAGCCGCAAGTGATCCGCGACTATCGCGGCGGAGACATCCGTCTCTCGGGCGATCCGCGCCAGGTCATCCGCGTGGCCGACAACCCCGAACTGGCCGGGTTGATCGGCAAGACGCTCGTGACCACCGATGGCACCACGCTGCTGGGCGCCGACGACAAGTCGGGCCTGGCCGTGATCGTCGAAGCGCTGGCCTTTCTGCACGAGCATCCCGAGATTGAGCATGGACCGATTCGCGTGCTCTTCACCTGCGACGAGGAAATCGGTCATGGCATCGATCATGTCGATGTCGCAGAGCTGGGCGCGGTCGTCTGCTACACGCTCGACGGCGCCGGCGCCGGCCAGATTGATGTCGAAACGTTCTCTGCCGACCTGGCCACCGTCACCGTGCGCGGCGTGAACATTCACCCCTCGGTCGCCAAAGGCCGGATGGTCAATGCCCTGCGCGGGCTGGGAGATTTTCTGGCGGCCTTGCCACGCGCTCGAATGAGCCCCGAGACCACCGCGGCGCGCGAGGGCTTCATCCATCCCTACTTCTGCGAGGGAGGAGTTGCGCAGGCCTCGGCCAAGGTGTTGCTCCGCGACTTTGACGAAGCACAGCTGCAGGGCCAGGCGCAATTGTTGCGCGATCTGGCGGAACAGGTCGTCGCGCGGACCCCGGGCCTGGAAGTTGAGGTGACGGTCGAACCGCAGTATCGCAATCTCAGCGCGGGCCTGGCCCGCGAACCACGCGCGGTGGCCCTCGTCGAGCGGGCGATGGCCCGGCTCAACCGCCCGCTGGAAAAAACCATCATCCGCGGCGGAACCGACGGCTCCCTGCTTACCGCCAAGGGCGTGCCGACCCCCAATCTCTCGACGGGGGAGCACAATCCCCACAGCCCGCTGGAATGGACCTGCCTCGAAGAGATGGTCGCGGCGGCTGAGCTGATCGTGGAGCTGGCACGTGTCTGGGGACTGGAGCGGGACCCGACGGCGGCCTCTGGCACGATCGGAACGAACGGTTAGCGCCAGAATGGTTCGCCCGCTCGATCAATCTCTGCCGCACACTTGAGCGGCGGCGGCGTCCGCGGCGAGCAGGCGTGAGGTCTTTGCTCCGAGCGGAAATTCCGAGCGGCACTCGGTCTTGCGCTGCCAAGACATTGGCGGCGTGACACTTCTGGATTCGCGCCGCTGCGAGATCCGTCGCGCCACAGGGAGCGGCACGCAAACTGCAACGCTCGTTGCACCGTAGAAGATTCAGGCCTGCATCCGCGCGCCATCGGGGGCGGAGATCCGGCGACGCGATTGCAGGCCTGTCGACATCGGCCGGAAGACCCAGGCCGGTAAACAAGGATCAGGAACGAGGGCCAGTCCCATGCGACCCGTCGAGACAGGCTCGGCATCCCGGCGCTCCACCGCGGGCACGGAGTTGGCCGGGCAGATCTACCAGCGGCTCGAGCAGAATTTGGCTACTCTGGCGGCTCGGACT
>JAEUIK010000503.1 GCA_016793185.1 Planctomycetaceae bacterium
GGGACTGGATCCACTCGCGAGACCCGTGATGCCGAACAAACGGCGTGCGTCCGTAATCGGCGATTCGGGCTGCAGCTCGACGTAAACCAGGTCGTAGGTCTTCACGGCCTCGGCCAACGGCTCGTCGCCCAGCTCCTTGACATCGACCCAAATCTTCAGCAGCTTGAGCTTCTTCTGGATAGCGCGGGCGGCGAGGCGGGCGACTTCCGTCGGAGGAATCGCCAGTCGCAACGGAGGTGCGCTGGCGAGCCGCGACGCGACCTCGGCCGGCTGGGTGCCGGCGTCGTCTCCGCCCGCGGCGCGGGGCTCGGCCGGCGCGGTCGCCGTCGGCGATTCCTGCGCCGTCCCTTGCTGCTCGAGCGCAAGTTCTTTCGCCGCGATCTCGGCCAGGGTCATCGCCATCCGCGGTTCGTACGGCCGCACCTCCACTTGCTCGTTGTAGGCGTATCCCCAGGGAAAGGGCCCGCTGGTCACCCGGGTGTCGGCCAACTGCCCGCCGCGGAGCAGTTGCACGCGTAGAATGGCTTCGCGATTGAGGCCATAGACCAAGGCGCGGCGGAACAGTCGTTTCGCCAACAGGGGGTGCTGCAGGTTGGGAATCAACACATGCACCGTGGGGGCCGCGTAGGGCTGCACCACGACGCCCGAAATCGTCGCGGCCGTCGCGACGTCCCACGGATTGAGCCGGTCGACGAGCAACACCTCGCCGCGATCCAGAGCTCCGAGCGCGGACATGCCCTTCGCAAACGTTTGCTCGACAATCTCTCCCGGCCCCGCCGCGCCGGGTCCGCGAACCTTTTCGTTCGCGACAAACCGGACGATCTGCGGCGTTTGCTCGGCGATTTCGAACGGGGCAATCGCGGGAAGATCCCACTTGCCCGTGGCCGGGTCGCGCACCAGCGGGGGATGATCCAGCAGCACCTCGGGGCGCACGTGGGCCCGCCGCAACGAGAGATCGACGTCGTACACCCCCCGCACGGTGACCCGCTCGACGAACTCGCCCAAGAGCGAGTCAGGGTCGTCGCGGAGGCGCTGCAAAATGTATTGCGAGAGATCATATCCCGTATAGGGGCGGCCGTCGGTTTGCCTGAGTTCGGGCTTGAGGCGAAAGTTCAGTTCGAGGCCCAGCTCGCCGATCGAGAACTCGCCAAACGGCGACGCATAGACGCCCCCTTCCTCGCCGTAGCCGGTCAGCTCCAGCAGCGAACGCGCGCGCAGACGTTCCGTGCGCCGGGCACTCCAGTCGGTCAGGGGGTCGCGCGACGAAGGCCGGAGCGGTTGGGTGACGGCCACGTTCAACGCGGGACTGCGGCGAAACAGTTCCTGAGCCAGCCCGCGCGCCTGCTCGTCGGCCGGCCAGCGTTCCAACGCCGCAAAGACATGCTGCCGTGCGAGCTGCAGCCGGCCCTCGGCCGCCTCGGTCCGGGCTTGCGCGATCAGCTCGCCGGCCTGCGACTCGAAGAGTTGCTGCCACTTCAGACCGCTGGGTTCCTGCGGAAAACGTTTGCGGAGCTGGTGCAGCCGGTTCCGGGCGCCCACGAAATCGCCAGCGGCGACCAATGGCTCCAGCACTTTGTCGGTCGCGGCTCCCCAGGCGCGATCGAGCCCCGGGAAATCGGGATTGCGCTGGTGCAATTCGTCGAGCACCGCCAGCGCCTCCGCGTATTTCTTGCGCCGTTGGCAATCCCGGGCATCGGCGAACAGATACTTTTCCGTCGCGGCTTTCAAGTCGGGCTGATCGGGTCGATTCCGCTCAAGGTAATCGAAGTAGGCGAACGCCTCGGCCAGCTTGCCCGCCGCCACGAGCTGCTCCGCTTCGTCGAGGATCAAGCGATCAAACGACTTGATTTCGACGATATCGCGCCAGGCCACCGAGTATTCCTCGGTCGGCTTGTCGAGCAACCGGACGATCAGCTTATCGCCGGGGCGCGGATTCTCGGGGCGCCGCCCTCCTTGAAACTCGATCGGGCAGACTTTGATGACTTTTTTGTCGGAGAGCTCGACCTGGTCAAAAGCCGGCAGTTCGAACAGCCGGGGCTCGGCCGCCGGAGCTTGGGTGCCGAGCCCTCCCCAAACTGCCCAGCCGGCGAGTACGATCCCCCTCAGCTCCACGGACCAGGGACGCCAGCGCCGGCTTGGCTGGCACGGCGCCGAACGGCGCTGGCGACGTCGCCCCGTCGCGATGCAGCTCCCGGCAGTGGCGCGTTGCAGCAACATCCGGACCGTCTCTCCCCGACTCAGAACGGCAAGATCACCAACAGGGTTCCGTCGCTGGCGGAGAGCAGCAGCCGTGCGCCAGCGAGAACGGGGCCGGCATTGAGGGTTTCGCCCACCTCGATCGTGGCTTGCTCGGCCCCGGTTTGCGGGTCGAAGCGCCACACCTTGCCGCGCCGCGACGCACCCCAGAGCGACCCGTCGAACTCGATCGGCACGCTGGCCAGCGGCCCCGCCGGCAGAGCAACCTGCCAGCGAATCTTCCCCTGCGGATCAACGCAGATCAGCTCATCGCGATCGGTCGCCAACAGCAGTTGATTTCCCACGGCAACCGGTCCGAGCACAACATTCCCGGCAACGGGCAAGGGCTCGAGCGGCTCCAGGCCCGGAAGGCGAAAGCGGAGCAGTTGCCCCGACTCGGTCGCGCCACACACCACGTCTTCGACCACTCCGAGTGCCGAAACGATGGGAGAGGGGGTTTCGGCGGCGGCCGCCGCCGCCAGGTGGGGCTGTGGACGTGGCTGGATCTCGACTCGGTAGAGTTTCGAGTGACCGTCGGCAATCACGAACTGCTTGTCGTTCAAGACGAGCGGAGCCGTCCAACGAAAACGCTCGCCACCGCGTTGCGCCGGCTGGAACGGTCCCAGGCGAGCTTCGCCCGACTCGGGGTCGATCACCAGCACTTGCCCTCCGCCGGTGGGAATGAGCAAACCGCCGGCGAAGGCCGCGAAGGAGTTGACCGCCGCGTCGGGGAGCTTGAGCAGACTGAGGGTTGACGCGGACGGGCCGACATTGGCAACGCAGATTTGATCAGGCACGTCAGGGATCCGAAACGCCGCCTTGGTGGGCGGCAACCACGTCGCAGGCGCAGCCACGGCCAGCTCGGCGGGCGGATTCGTCAGTTTCGCGGCCGGCTGGGCAACGCTGCGCTCGTCGCGCTGGGCCGCGTCGGCCGAATACAAACCTCCGGCGGCGGTCACGGCCCAGATTCGATCTCCCTCGACCACAGGGCCGCCGGATAAGGGACTCGCCAACGTCGCCCTCCAGGCCGCACGACCGGCCGCCGTATCGACGCAGGCCAGCGACATCCCGTCAAAGCCCGGGCGGACGCTTCCGTAATAAAGCTGCCCCCCGGCCACCTGCAGCGGCTGGGCGCATAACTCCTTCTGCTGCTGCACCCAGTCGGGCTTGAACTGCCCGCGCGCCCCCTGCACCGTGTAGGACGTGAGCTGGTCAGACCCTACCCAGAGCTTTTCGCCGCGGACCGCGAAATGGTGCGGGGTGTGCGCCGTGGACCTGGCGGGCAAGGCAATCAGCTGCGAGAGCGGACTGGCCTTGTCGGGGGTGCCAATCTCAAACAGGTAGAGCGCCCCGCGATCGGTGACCACATAGAGGCTCCGCTCGACGACCAGCGGCGGCGCTTGCACGTGCCCTTCGAGCGGCAATTGCTGCAGCGAGCTGATCCCGAGTCCCTGTTCATCCGTCAACAAAACGTGCAGGGTCGCGTTATCGACGCTGTCGTTGACCGCGACGATTAAGAAGCGTCCCGCCGCGACGGGCGGGGCGGCGATCGTCCCCAGTTCATGCCCAAGGTAGAACACCTCCTCGCACTTCTCGCCGTTGGCGGCAAGCACAAACAGATTCGAGTGGTCGGCCACCTGATAGAGATGTCGCTGTCGCCGGTCGGCCACCGGTGCGACCTGCAGGGGTTGCGGCAACTGCAGCGCCGCCGCGACCGCGCCCGACTCGAGTTCGAACCAGTTGAGTTCTCCATTGGCCCCGGGCACAACGCACCGCTCGGCGAGCAGGCAGCCCGCGGCCGCGGGCGTCTCTCGGCAAGGCGTCCGCCACACGACGGCTCCTGTTTGCCGGTTGACTCGGGTCACGGCACTGCGAACCGTGTCGGTCAGGATCAGATCGTGCTGCTTGTCAGCCGCGGTGGCCAGCGGCAGCCACTGCACGTCGAAACCGACGTGCCGCCGCCAGAGGAGATTGCCCGTGGCGCTCTCGACGCCCCAGACCGAGCCGCCGGCGAGCCCCAGCACGACGGGCGTGTCGGTCGCCGCGCGGCTTTCACCCTCGGTCGAGGCGAAACCAACGCTGGCGACCACCGGGCTGGCCGGTTCGCCAGCTTGCGTCTGCGGCAGGTCGGACACAACCTTGACGCGCGATTGTTCGGCTTGTGCCACGGCGCGAATCGCGGTCTGCAAACGTTCATCGGCCGCCAGATCGGGATAGACCTTGAGCAGTTCCCGGCGCGCCTGGTAGGCCGTGGCAGTCGTGCCACTCTGGGCGGCCTGCTGCATGGTCTCGACGGCCTTGTCGAGCGAAACCTGGCGCGCCAGTTGCCGGCTCGTGGCGTCGAGCGAGGCCGAAATGGCCTGCAGCCGCTGCCCGGCGCGCAGATTCTTGGGGACGTAGCGATTGACGAGTTCGAGCATCGCCCGAGCTTGCTCGACGCACTGGGGCTCCTGCTTCGCGCCCGCTTGTTGGGCGAGCCCCTCGGCAATCGTGGGGATCAGCGACGCCAACTCCTCCTGCACCTCGGGGAACTTCGGCTCGCGCGAAATCTCTCCCAAGACCTGGCTGGCGGTATCGGCAGCCTTGAGCCATTCGGTCTTCAGGTCGGCCACCTGGCGGATCTGAATCAAGCCGCGCCGCGCACGCGCGAAGCTCGCTTGCTCGTCCTTGGGAAAATCCTTGAGAAAGTTGTCGTATTCGCGCAGTGCCTGGGCATAGTTCCCGCCGCGGTAGCTGTCGTTGGCCAGGGTGAGCCGGGCCGCGCTCCCCTGATGATAGTTGGCCCACAGCAGCGCGCCGCCGGCGAGGGCCAGCAATACCACAGCCGCACCGGACCACATCAACAGCGGCGAATCCCACACGTTGCGCCCGCCCGATTTCGACAACCCCTTCCGGGCCGCGGGGGCGCCGACAGCTTGTCGACCGCCGGCGGCGAGGAGGGCTTCGTCGCTGTCGGCCAACCCAGCGAGCGGACGGTCGTCGCGACGCCGCGCACGCGCCGGCTCATGTTTCTTGGGCGCCGTCGCCGGGTGGGAGGGCTTCGCCTCTTTCGGCTTCGAGGGCAGAGCGGCAGACTTGGACGGCGCCGGCGGCGTCTCCATGACGACCGCCGCCGGACGGCTGGCAGGCAGAGGACGCGGGTCATCGTCGAGCGGGGCCAGCCCAATGTCCTCGTCGTCGGCCCGGCGCGGAGTCGGCGCGGGCGTAGGGGGCGCGCCATCCTCGCGCAGCGGCGCGACCGCGAAATCGCGGAAGAACTCTTCGAGACTGGCATCGGCGTCCGCCTCGAGGGCGTCGGCCGTTGATTGCGGGGGTGTCGGCCGACCGCGAAACATCTCCAGCGATTCTCGCTCGCCCAGCGTCGACGCCGCGAACGGGGCCAGAGCCGCAGCGACTTCCGCGGGCGTCTGGTAGCGCTCCGCCGGATCTCTTGCGAGCATCTTGGCCACGACCGCTTCGAGTTCGGCCGGAACTTCCGGCCGGAGTGTTCGAATCAACGGCGCCGGCTTGTTGGCGCGTGCGAGGAGCTTCTCCATGGTGTTGGTGCCGCCGTAGGGGAGGCGGCCCGCCAGGAGCTTGAAGAGGCTGCAGCCAAGGCTGAAGATGTCGGCACGAATATCCGCCTGCTTGAAGTTCTCGGCGGCTTCGGGGGCGATGTAATCGGGGGTGCCGATGGTTTGCCCCATCCGCGTCAGGCCGCCATCCTCTTGCGTTTCGCTGACGAAGCGGGCCAACCCCAGATCAAGAATCTTGACGCTCGGCCAGTCGGCCTCGGGGTTCCAGGTGAGGAGGAGGTTCACCGGCTTGATGTCGCGATGCACCATGCCCTTGCCGTAGGCGTGTCCGAGTCCGACGGCCGCCTGCAGGGCAAATTCGCAAGCCGCCGCCACCGGGAGCGGTCCCCGCGCCAGCAGCCACTGATTGAGGTCGTAGCCGTCGGCGTACTCCATCACCAGAAAGTGCGTCTGGCCGACGCAATCGGCGTCGTGGGCCGTGATGATGTTGGGGTGGTTCAGCGCGGCCGCGGTCTTCACCTCGCGATTGAATCGCGCCACCGCTTGCGGCTTGTCGAGGAGGTCGGGATTCATGATCTTCAGCGCCACGATGCGATCCATGACCGCGTGCCGCGCCTTGAAAACGACTCCCATGCCCCCTTTGCCGATGCTATCGAGGAGCTTGTAGCGCCCCAGATAAAAGGCGCTTCGCCCGGCGAGCAGCTTGTTGGCCTGCCAGAGGGTCAAGTACTCCTTGTCGACCAGCCACTTGGCGACGCTCCGCGGGTCGATACTTTGCTTGCCGTCGGCGACGCGCTGCTTGACGCGCGCCAAGAGGTCGGCCGGCAGCAGATTGCTCTGCTCGAGCGCGCGGAGAAATGCGTCGATCTTGATCGCAGCCATGGCAGCCTCAACGGGCCGACTTCGTGCCGGCCCCGCCCGTTCTCGATTTCCGGTATCTTCGCGGTGCGGCGATCCCGGCTCCCGCAGAGGGAGTGAGAACGACCGCGACCGGCCAATTCAGTCTAGCAGCCGGGGGTCCCGGTCCCCAGCGGTTCGCGGCGGGCCGACAGCCCTTACCCCTCGTCGTCGGCCGTGGCCAGCCGGACGTTCTCCATGCCCGCTTCCGACCCCGCGTCGAGCACCAGCACGACCGTCTCGTGCAGCGCCTCGCCGCTGGCCATGACCATCAAGCTGTTCGGGGGACGGCCGTTCTTGCCCGAGGGGTTCTCGCGTAATTCGCGGAGGCGGGGAACGACCTCCTGCCGGCTGATCTGCCGGTCCTCCAGGAGGATCGTATTGTCGTCCTCGATCCGCACGATCACGTAATCGTCGTCCTCCTCGATCTCCTCGATGGTGCGGCTGGTCGCGACCGCCTGCGTCGGGTCCGGCGTCGGCAGGTCAATCGCCTTCTGCAGGGCAAAAGCCGCCGTCAGCATGAAGAAGATCAGCAACTGGAACGTCACGTCGACCATCGGTGTGAGATCGAGCTCTTCGTCCGGTGGCGGACTGCGCTTGAGGTGAATCGGCGGATCGAGATCGCTCCCCTCGACCGTCCCATGCCGCGAGCTGATGAGCGTCGGACGCCGGCTTGCCGGCGGGGGCGCGGCGGGCTCCGCGCCGGACGCTCCGGCCGCGTCGCTCGAAGTCCCCGCCGACGGAGTCGCGGGGATCGACAGGACGCGGCCGCAGCGCGGACAGTCCACCTGGCGCCCGGCGAACCGATCGTCCACCTTAAGGCGTTTGTCGCACGCGGGGCAGGTAAAGCGAATCGTCACGGACGGGGTTCCTCAATCGGCCTCGAGGACCGCCACGTGCAGCGTAACGCCTTCGACTTGCCCCGCGGCGCGCGCCACGCGGGCAACATCGCGATGGTGTACGGTGCGCTCCGCCTTGACGAGCACGGCCGTGCGATGATCCGCACGAGCCGCCTCGATGTACTCGCGAATGCTTTCTTCTTGCGCGCGAAGATCGTCCGGCAGCGAATCGCCGCCCACGGTGTCGGCCAGGTAGACGCGGGCGAGTCCCGGCGCCTTGCGGTCGGCCAGCGTGATAATCACGGCGTCCTGCTCGCTGACTCCCTTGCCGTACCTGGCCGCCGGCAGTTCGACGCCGGACTTCTGGTTGATGCCGGTGACCATGAAGAAGATCAGCAACAGAAACGTGACGTCGATCATCGGCGTCATGTCGATGCCTTCATCGGGATCCGGCCGGCGGCGCGGCAGGACCGGCCCCTCGTCGACGGGATCCTCGGCGTCAAGCGGTGATTCAGCCACGGCGGTCATCGTTTCAGGTCGTCTCCTGCCAGGATTTTTCCAACAGCGGCTTGAGCGAATCGAAGAAACGCGTGAGCCCCGCCCCGACGAGATCTTCCATCTTCCGCATCCGGACGTTGACGCTGGAGACGCAGATAATCAGCGGAATGGCAATCGCCAACCCATCAAACGTGGTGATCAAGGCCACGCTGATATCGTTGGCAAGGTTGCTGGCTTCGACCTTCTGGCTCGACGCCAGCTTGGCAAAGGCCCCCATCATGCCCACCACGGTGCCGAACAGCCCCAGCATCGGGGCGGTCTTGATGATGGTCGCCACCCAGACGAGCCGGTATTCGAGGTCGGCCA
>JAEUIK010000531.1 GCA_016793185.1 Planctomycetaceae bacterium
AATGCGGCCGACCTGGGCGTCGTCGTGAGTCACCCACACGGCAGCGCGCTCGCGGCGGGCAGCCTGCCAATCGAGCACGAGCCGCTCGATCGCCAAGGCGGATTCCCGATCCAACGAGGCAGTGGGCTCATCGAGCAGCAAGAGCGTGGGTTCCAACTGCAAGGCTCGCACCAGCGCGACAACCTGCGCTTCGCCTCCGGAGAGATCGCGCCAGTGACGCGTTAGGAGGCTGCTCCGGCCAATCCGGCTCAACAGCGCTTCGACGCGCTCGCGATCGAACGAGCTGCCCGCAAGCGCGGCAAACGAGAAGGGGAGGCGCAAGTTGGCCTCGACGCTTCCCTCGATTAGCGCGGGACGCTGATGCAGGTAAACTGCCTGGCTGCGAAATGTCGGGATTCTTGCCCCCCCGACTGCCGCGTCGCGCCAGCGGACTTCGCCTTCGTCGAGCGGGTCGAGCAGGGCGAGCGCCCGCAAGAGCAAGGACTTGCCGGATCCCGTCGGTCCCGCAATGACCAGCCGCTCGCCGGTGGCGACGAAGAGCGAGACGCCGCGCAGCAGCCAATGTCCGGTGCGCGGTGCGCGCCGTCCGAGATTCCGCGCCTCCAGCAAGAGCTCTTCGGCGTTCGTCACAGTGGCAACTCGCATTGCTGGCGTGGTCGACGGACTTGCAGCCTTGGCGAAACCGCCAGGGTCCCGCCTACCGCGGCCCGGCAACCACACGTCGTCCCAGGGGAGTCAAGTTTTCCCAGGTCAGCTCGGCAAAACAAGCCAGGTAGTTCCCGCGCGCGAAGCCCGGATTGGCGCGAAGGAAGTACTGCGCGTGGGGATCCGTCAGCGCGTCGGCCGCGGGATCCTCGCGTCCCGGCCGCACCGGCGTCTCGGGCTGCGGCGCGACCACCCCCGTTGCCGGGTCATACTCCTGCGGGAACTTCAGACGCACCAGGGCCGCCGACCTGGCCTGAACCTCGGGGGGCGTCGGCCGGTCGAAACGCGGATAGAACTCGTGAAAGAAGCCTGGCAGGAATCGATAGCTGCGGTGCGTGGATGTTAGCAGCAGCAAACCGGCGCGCGGGTCGCGCGATTGCCGCGCCAATTGGAAACCACACTCCCCCCAGCGATAGAGCCAGGACGACTGCCCCCACAGTTCCGGCGCGAAGATCGTATCTCCCGCAAAGACGGCGCCAACCGGCTCGCCCGCCAGCTCGGTTTCGAGCGACGTGATCGTCGAGAACCCGACGATGCGCCTCGTCCCAGAATCGTGCAAGAGAACGACGAACTGTTTCTCGTCCAGGTCGCGGAAGAACGTCGCGGCGTCGACGTTCTCGAAGTGGTCCGCCATCAAACGATACAGCGCGGTGCGCTGCTCGCCCGACAGCGACGCCGTGGTTACCACCTCGCATGAGCTGGCCGGTTCGCGAGGAATGATCTCGGCGGGTTCATCCATCGCCCCGTTCCTGATCGCGCGCATCCGGGATTTCGCAGCGGAAGTCCTCGAACTTTCCCAGCGGGCTGCGCGGAATCGAGTCGACGTAGCGAAACGCGACCTCGAAGGGATAGCCGACGGCCGAGACGATCCAGGCCCGCAGCCGATCCTCGTCCGCGGCCGAGAGGGGACGATGCACCACCAGCAACATTTCCATCGCCGTTGTCGACCGCTGCACCAATTGGAACTGATGGATCGGCGGGAAGTCGGCTAACTCGTCGGTTTCCGCCAACTCGATGGCTGGCCAGCGCCGGCGTCCGTCCGGCAGGATCGCCATGTTGCGCTGCCGCCCCATGATCCGCCGCAAGACCGGGAGGCCCCGCCCGCACGGGCAGGCTTCTCCGACCTCGGCATAATCGCCAATCTCGTAGCGGAGCAGCGGCAGGGCGAAATTGTGCAGCGCGGTCACGACCACCCGGCCGATCTGCCCCGGCGAACAGAGTCGGCCCTCTTCGTCGATCACCTCGACGAGCACGTTCTCGGCTTGGACGTGGTATTGCTCCTGGGCGGGGCATTGCAACGCGATGTAGCCTACCTCTTGTGAACTATACATATCGACGATGCCGACGCCCCAGCGTGCGCGGCAGGCTCGGCGCACGTGAGGCTCCAGAAGTTCGCCGAACGTCCGCGCCTGGCGCAGCCGGGGCAAACGCCAACCGTGTGCCTGTGAGTGCTGCACCAACGCCAGCAGGTTCGACGGGTAGGTGAGCAAGTAGTCGGGGTCGCGTCGTTGCAGCCAGTCGGCCTGTTCTTCAATCGTGCTGTGGACGCTCAGCGTGTAGCTTGGCCCAGTATTCACAATGCCGCGCGTGGCCGGGCCCCAATCCTCGCCCGTCAAACCTTCCGGCGCGCGGCCGATTTCGCCCGCCAGGGAGCGAATCGCCGCCAGGGTGGCTCCAGGTGCGCGACGATGCCACAGATGGTCGCGCAGCGTGCAGCAGTTCCAGAAGAGCTGAGTCAGCCCGGTGCCCACCACCATGACTGGGCGCCCCGTCGATCCCGAAGTGAACAACTGGCTCTGGGGGCCATGCGCCTCGGGCACGGACCGCGACAGGATCTCGGCATGCTGCGTTTGCAGATCGGAGCGAGTGAGCAGGGGGATTCGCAGCCATTCGGCCGGCCCGTGAACGCGTTCGGCGGGCAGGCCGACCGCGTCGAGCCGGCGTCGATAGAAGGGGGAGGTGTCGTAAGCGTGAGCCAGCAACCTGCCGAGCTGCCGAGTCTGGCGCGCTAACAACTCCTCGGGCGACAGCCACTGGATCGCCTCGAACTGGCACTGCATCGCGAGCAGTTGCGAGGCGAAAGGGCCCGGTATTCCTGGCCAGACTGTCCCGTTAACCGTTGTCGTGACGTCGAGCATCACGGTCCACTCTAGGTGGCCGGCATACCTGGTGGCAAGGCCCCCGTATACCCGGGCGTCAATCAGGGAAGATCGGTCTCGACCTCTCCCGCCTTGACCCGATGTTTCACGTCTTGCTCGAAGTCGTAGAACAGCCAGTGCAAATCGCCGTGAGTATCGCTGTAGAGGTTGTCGATGCTCGCATCATTCTGGACCGTGACTCCAGCAATGAGGAAATCATCCCCGTTCAGACGAACCCCGGTGCCCGTGCCGAGAAGGTTCGCGACGCGGGCCTCGTAGCTGCGCTGTGAGCTCCATTCGGCCAGGACTCCGAGCAAGGCGGCCTGATCGAGCGTCGTGGTTCCTGCCACGAGAATGCTGCCGTGGCCGCCTTCGGCGCCATCGACGACTTGCGACGCGTAAATAATGTCTTCCCCGCCGCCACCGACGATCACGTTCTGGCCTCCCTCGCCCCCATTGCCAGTCGGGTTCAGCCCGAAGTTGCCATGGATCGTGTCGTGGCCGGAGCCGCCGACGATCAGGTTGTCGCCGCCACGAGCTCCCTTGCGAGAGGTGACGCCATTGCCGTAGATCGTGTTATTGCCATTGCCGGCGATGATGACGTTGTTTCCCTGCTGGCCCTCGCCGCCGTCGGATCCGCCAATGAGGACGTCCCCCGCAGCTCCGCCGTAAAGGGTGTTGTTGCCGGTGTAGCCGTCGAGCGTGGCCTGGGTGCTGGTCAACCCTCGCGCATCGAGGAGATCGTCTCCGGCGCCGCCGTAAGCGGCCACGCGCCCGGTGATGTTCGTGAACTCGTGAACCTGGTTGACCGCCACGCCATTGAGCTGCACCTCGCGAATGCGAATGGTCGCGGCATCCACTTGTTCCAGCTCGACGCGGTCGGCCCCGCTGGTGCCGCCCCAGACGAGGTCGGTCAGCTCCGGGTTGCCGCCATTCGGCCGGAATTGAAATGCCTCGACCGCAACTTCGAGAGTCGCGGCGACGCTCGTCGCGCCCCGCACATCGGTGGCTGTCACCTGGATCACATAGGAGCCGACCACGCTGAACGCGTGCTTGACCGTCAGCAGACCCGATCCATTCATGTGCTGGACCGGCGAACCGTCGCCCCAATCGATCGTGTACGAGAACACCGCGGCATTGTCGTCGGGCGAACTGTCGACCGCCGTCAATGAGTAGGCTTCGACCGATCCACGCAGCAGCGTCGAGGGCCCGCTCAGGCTCACCACGGGGGCCGCATTGACGACGGCCAGTAAGGTGGGAACCGTTTCGGTAACGCCGCCTCGGCCGTCGCTCACGCGCAAGCGGACCGCGAACTCGCCCACCGCGTCGATGCCGAGCGCCCCGAGTTGCGCCCAACTGAGCACGGGGTGGCTCCCGACCGCATCTCCAAAAACCAGGTCGCCGTTCACATCCCAGCTGTACACCAGTGGATCGTTATTCGGGTCGCTCCAACCAGCCGCGACCAACGCCAGCGAGTCCCCCTCGGCCAACGTGTAGGGCTGTTGATTCTGCGGGTCGATCGGGGCCAGGTTCAGATTGATGGTCCAGGTCGCCGGCGAACTGACCCCGCCATCCTTGTCGGTCGCCGTCAGCGATACGGTCTGTGAGCTCAGGGCTGGGAAAACATGGTCGACCGTCACGCCGCTCGGTCCCACGACCGTCTCATCGAAGATGCCGTCATTGTTCCAATCGATGCGAAAAGTGAATCCCGCTGCCTGGTCGACGCTCGAGGGATCCGTGGCCAACAGCGTAAACGTTTGCGTGACTCCGGGCGAACCGTCAGCGGGTCCCTGCAACTCCGGGGTCGGGGCGACGTTTCGCACGGTGACGACGAACGTCTCCCGATCGGGCAGCACCGGCGCGCCGTTATCCGAGACCGTCACGGTGACGGTATAGGGAGCGGCCAGCTGGTCGAGCCATTGTCCGCTGATGAGACCCGTCTGCGGATGAATCGACATCGGCGCGGGCGCGCCTGTCATGCTGTAGGCCAGGACCTGATTCAGATCGGGATCGCTCGCCGACAGCGGGAGTTGCCACGCCTCTCCTTCGTCGACGATCACATCTGGAATAGTTGCCAGGATGGGCCGTTCGTTCGGAGCGGGCCCCTTCAGGTAGATTCCGGTCGAGACGGTGATCGGCATACCCAGATCGTTGTTGACCGTGATCTGAATAAAGTAGGCCGTCCACCCTTGGGCGGGCGTCGGGACATTCCCCTCGTAGACGCCCCCGCCGAGGTCCACGAGATCCGTCGAAGTAAACGCGGCGCCGACGACGGGCCAGCGGAAATCGCGTTTCGTGGCGTTGGTCGCCCTCCACAGCTTGGCGTCCGTCACTTCGGCCGAAGTGGTCAGCTGAATCGTACCGTCAGCGAGCTGCGTGAAGCTGTAATCGGGCAGCGAACCGCCGTCGGCAAAGGTCAGGAAGACATTGAACATGTCCAGGAGATAGGCAGGGTCCGAGATGCCGTGCCCTGTGTTGGGAGCGTAACGGATCGACTTGGGTCCCGGGAGCGCATCGTAATAGAACGACCAGGAGTCCGGCGCAAAGAACTCATCCCCGCTGGCATTGAGGATGTACTTCGGGAGCGTCAAGCGATCGAGGTAGGTGTATGGATCGACGATTCCCAGCAACTCGTGCAGGTTGTCGCGGCCAAAGTTGTTGACGTTCAGGACGCCTTCGCTGACATAGTCGTTCACCGCGGCGGAGAACGTGCCGTTGTAGTAGGCGTAATGGTGGATGAAGCTCTCTTCCATATTGAGCAAGTCGGCGACGATCGGGATCGCCTCCGAGACGCGCGGATCGGCGGCTGCCGCCAGCCAGGTCGTCCACCCCCGCTTGGACCCCCCGGTGACGACAAACGACTCGATATCGAAGTTGCCACCCACGGGAGATCCAAGAAAGTCGGCGGCCGCATCCATGGCGCGCATGGCGGCCCGCGTCATCGGCAAATTCAACGGCCAGGTCGGATCTCCGGTCTCGAGGTATTTGCGCCACGAGTAGGCGATGATCGAGTCTTCGCTTCGCGACGAAGTCTCGCCCGCGAACAGCAACGGTTGGCTGGGCACGCTATAGAGGTCGATGAACACGGCCCCGGTGGCGGCCGCGATGGGCCCCGCGTACTCGTCAATGTCGGTATTGACCGGCGGTGTGTTCGAATTGCTGCCGCCGTCGATCAACAGCAGTGCGCGCGACTGCGTGATCTCGTTCGGGACGTACATCACCATCCAGTGCTGCCACAGCGGGTTGTTGACCTCGGCCGCTGTCCGCCAGGTACCCGAAGTGACGCGGATATCGTACTTCACGTAGCCATCGCCGACGGTCCGTCCGCGAATGTCCCACTTGTAGTTGCCATCCAAGGCGTTGACATAGTCATCGAGCGCGGTCCGCTCGCCAGGAGCAAAGACGGTCATCGCCACCGATTTCTGATCGACCAGTCCGGCGGCGTCGCGCACCTCAACGGTCACGAAATAGCGCCCGGGATCGACGCCGGCCGCCGTGGACCAGCTGAAGACTCCCGTGACGGGATCGATCGTGGCCCCGGCTGGCGCACCCGGCGCGAGACTGAAGGTTAGTGCGTCGATCGCCAAATCCTGATCCAACGCAACCGCCGTGAAGGCGATCGTGCCCCCCACATCGGCGATCTGGTTCGCGATCTGCTTCAGGACGGGCGCATCGTTGGTCGCGCTATACCGGCGGGCGAACACTCCCAAGCTCGTGGCGCCGCCAACTTCCTGGCCGGGACTTTGCCAGGCAACCTGGAAATCGCCGTCCTTTTCGATCGCCGCCCAGGGGTTGTTCTGCGCGCCGGTAACGAAGGTATTGACGACGAATTCGTCGCCCGCGGCAGCACCGCTGGCGTCGTACTGCCGCGCGACAACTGCGTCGCTATTTCCATCCTGCAGAGCGCTCTGCCAGGCGACGACGAATCCGACGCCGGTCGCCGAACTGATGCTGGGCGCAGACTGATTGCCCGCCGTGAACTGATTGACGACGAACTCGGCTCCCAAGGCGACTCCGGCCGAATCGAAGCGGCGCGCCACGATCGCGTCGCCGCTGCCATCTTGCCCCGCGCTTTGCCAGGCGACGATGAACGAGCCGTCGCCGTTGGCCGCGATCGACGGCGCGCTCTGGTTGCCGGCCGTAGCTTGATTGACGAGAAACTCGCCCGCCAAGGCGGTCCCGGTGCTGCCGTAGCGCCGGGCGACGATGGCATCGCCGTTGCCATCCTGTCCGGCGCTTTGCCAGGACACGATAAAGTTGCCGGCCGAATCCATCGCGACGGACGGAGCTTGCTGGTTGCCGGCGGTCGTCTGATTGACTTGAAAATCGTTGGCTAAGGCGGTGCCATTGGCGCGAAACGCCCGGGCGACCACCGCGTTGCCGCTCGCATCGCGGTTCGCGCTCTGGAAGGCGACGACAAAGCTTCCGCCGTCGCTCATCGCGATTGAAGGAGCTTGCTGATTCCCGGATGTCGTGGTGTTGACGCGAAACTCGCTGGCGAGCGCGGTCCCGTCAAAGCCGTAGCGGCGGGCGTAGATACCGTCGCCGCTCCCATCCCCGGTCGACGATTGCCAGGCCACCACGAAATTGCCCAACGAATCGAGCGCGACCGTCGGTGCGGTTTGGGCACCGTTGGTGGTGGCGTTCACACGAAACGGGCTGCCGACCTTAGTGCCATTCAGGTCGAGGCGCTGCGCATAGACGCCATCGCCGTTCCCGTCCTCGCCGGCGCTCGCCCAGACCATTACCGACTGGGTTGCGCTCGGATGGGAGCCGATGGCGATCAGCCGTTGATCATTGGCAACCGTGGCGTTGACCTGATATTCGGTTCCCAGCGGAGTCGCCGAGAGCAGCGATCGCTCCTCGAGCGGCTCGACGAGCCCGCGGCGTGGTTGCCCCAACCACCTCGTGCTCCCGCGCTGATACTCTTCGAATTTTCCGCGATGCAACACCCTGCGACGCTGGCTTTGCTGGGGCAAGTTGGCAACTCCCGTTCCGTAGCGAACGACACGCCGCTATGGCAACCGTACGCGGCTGTCGAGTGAATTCGAGTAGCACTGTAGCTGCGCCTGCCAAACGCATCAATGCGCTAACCGATAGCGATCGGATGGTCAGCTCGCGAACCGCTCGCCGACTGATCGCGAGCTGGCCGTAACCTCCCCGATAAGCCAACCTGGGCCGATTCCCAAACGGGGGGGGCCCACGCCCCGAACGGGTCTCTGCTCTGGAGCACTCTCCGCGTCTCGATCGGCGTGGATCCGGCGCGCTAGCTCCCCGCGCCGGAGGTTCAGAGCGCGAACCAACGCCACTTAGTTGGGTATCAAAATGACGATTCTTTGCTACCGTGGTGCCTGCCAGTTAACGAGAGGGGAACCAGGCCATGATCCAGATTCGCAAGGCAGCCGAGCGGGGCCATGCCGACCATGGCTGGCTGAATACCTATCACACCTTTTCGTTTGCCTCGTACCGCGACCCCCAGCAGATGGGCTTTCGGGCGCTGCGCGTGATCAACGAGGACTGGGTACAGCCGGCAGAGGGGTTTGGCACGCACCCGCATCGCGACATGGAGATCGTCACCTACGTCCTGGAGGGGGCGCTGGAGCATCGCGATTCGATGGGCAATGGCGAAATCCTCCGCGCCGGCGAGTTCCAACGCATGTCGGCCGGCAGCGGGATCACCCACAGCGAGTTCAACCCCTCGGAGCACGAACCGGTCCACTTGTACCAGATCTGGCTCCGGACCGAACGCCCCGGGATCGAGCCGAGCTACGAGCAGAAGCGCTTTCCGGACGCCGAGCTGCAAAACCGACTGCGGCTGGTCGCCTCGCGCGATGCCGCCGACGGATCGCTCGTCATCTATCAGGACGCGCGCGTCTACCTGGCTCGCCTCGACGCCGGTGCAGAGATCGATTTCCCGGTCGAGCCCAACCGGCATGCCTGGTTGCAAGTCCTGCGCGGCAACGTCGAGTTGAACGACCAGCCCCTGGCGACTAGCGATGGCGCCGCGGTGAGTCTCGAGTCGCTGCTCACCATTCGGGCGACCAGCGCTGCCGAGATCATGCTGTTCGATCTCGCCTGAAATGCGCTGAGCATGCGTCACGTAAGTTCAACGGTGGTCAAGGGGTGCAACGCGCGCCTGCTTTTTTACCGGCTGACAAGCGCGGCGCGATGGCCGATTTTTCGCCTTCAGTTTGCAGCAGCCTCGGCCGTCGGCTAAAGATGACGGAGCCCCGTCGCTGGGTCGGCCCCCCCTCATTCCCTCCTCGCGAGCCGAGCCTCCGACACCCCACACTCCTGATCGGTGACGTCGATGCCCGCTCGCATCTGGCTTGCTGCTCTCTTACTTGGCTTGCCGTTCTTCGCGGCTCCGCTGCAGGCGCAGACAGCGCCTCCCGCCGCGGCGATCTGGGATGCGGAGATTATGCCGCAGCCGTTCGACAAGGAGCCCTTCCGCGCGATCCGCGTCCCGGAATGGGTCCGCGAAACGATCGGCTGCGGCTACACCCTGTCGGGCATGAACAGCGAGCAGCGAGCCCGGGCGGCCCAGGCGGGCGTCACGATCAGCGAGCTGGGCTTCGTCGATCCGTTCTATGCCTATTACGACAGCCAGTTACTCGAGCGACGCAGCCCTCACGTTCCGCTGGGCAACGTCGAAAAGGACATCGCCGAGTACAAGCGCTTGGGCGTGCGGATCCTCGGCGTCTACCCCCCCTGCCTGCAAGGGGAGGTCTACGAAAAGCATCCCGACTGGCGGCGGATCGATACCAACACGCGCGAAATTCCCAGCATTGATCTGCAAAAGTTTCCGCATGGCGGAATGCTGTGCCTGCTGGGCCCGTACGGCGACTTCTTCATCGACGTGCTCGCGGAGATTCTGACGCGGTATCCCGACGTCGACGCTTTCAGCTTCGACGGTCTGCACTACGGCGGCGTCTGCTATTGCCAGCACTGCCGTGACAATTTTCGAGCCGACACGGGGGGCGAGATCCCCAATCTCGACCTGAACGACCCCGCCTTCCGGCGCTATCAGCATTGGGCCGATCGCAAGATGGAAGACTGCATCCGTCGGATGCAGCGGCGACTCAAGCGCATCAAGCCCGAGGTCGCGCTGGTGACCTGGACGACCAATGCGGGGCGATTCGGCCACTTTCTGAGCATTCCGCGGAACATGCCGTCGCGAATGAACCTGCTGCTCGACGCGCCGGATCAGGAGTTCTGGCTCGACGAGACCAATCGCGGCGCGACCATCGTCCCGGCCGTGGCCAACGCCTACATCTGGGCCACGACGAATCATCGCACGGCCTTCAGCGAGCCGTATCTGATGACCCATGGCAATCCCTACGGCAAAGACAGCTTTCCGCCGCACGAAGTCTTCCGCCGGATGATGCTGGCCATCACCTATGGGGCCAGTCCCAGCCTGGCCGTCGGCCAGTCCGAGCATTTGCAGGACGAGATTTACCGCTCGCTGGCCGAAGTCCAGCGGCGCAAACCCTGGCTCACGCAGCACCAACCCGAGCCGTGGGCGGGGATCGTGCTGAGCGACAATAGTCGCAACTTCTATGGACGCGCGGCCGGCCTCGCCGAGGAGCGCTATCTGGCGCATGTCTTCGGCACGTTTCGCTCATGCGTCGAAGAGCATCTCCCCTTCGTCCTCTTGAATGACTGGAACCTGAACGCGGCCGACCTCGAGCGCTTCCCGGTTCTCGTGCTGCCGAACACGGCCTGTCTCGACGATGCTCAAGTCGCAGCCATCGATCAATATGTGCGCAAGGGCGGGGGGCTGGTCGCGTCGGTCGACTGCTCTCTCTTCAATGAGTTCGG